>NZ_JBNNJZ010000009.1:0-59613 GCF_050270335.1 Streptomyces sp. NPDC059900 | reverse complement strand
GGCGGGCGCGGGCGGGGGTGCGGCGGTGGGGGGGTCTTATGCGGCGGTGGTCCGGGCCCTATCCCCCCTCCACAACCGGCACCTTCGCATCTGCTGGCCGCCTACTTCAGGCTCCCGGCGATCTCCCGCAGCGCCTCCGTCGTACGGAACAGCAGGCCGGGCCCGAACGTGATCCGCGTGGCGCCCCGCTCGCCGAGGTCCCGCAGGGACGCACCCTCCGGCTTCGCGACCACGTTGAGCGGACCTTCGATGCCCGCCCGCAGCCGCGCGAGCGCCCCGGGCGGCGCGAGGATCGGATAGACGCAGTCCGCGCCCGCGTCGACGTACAGCCGGGCCCGCTCGATCGCCTGCGCCGGATCGCCGTCGCCCCGTACGAACGTGTCCACGCGGGCGTTGAGGAACAGCCGGTCGCCCGCGACGGCACGCACCTCGGCGAGGAAGTCCGCCTGCGCGCCCGGGTCCTTCAGGGTCCCGCCCGAGGAGTCCTCCAGGTTGCAGCCGACCGCGCCCGTCTCCAGGAGCCGCTCCACCAGCTCCTTCGGCGCCAGGCCGTAGCCGTCCTCGATGTCGGCGGACACCGGCACGGCCCCGGAGACCGACCGCACGATCCGGGCCACCGCCGCGAACATCTCGTCCGGCGGTACGTCACCGTCCGCGTACCCGAGCGACGCCGCGATCCCCGCGCTCGGCGTCGCGAGGGCCGGGAACCCGGCGTCCGCGAAGACCCGCGCGCTGACCGCGTCCCACGGCCCCGGAAGGACCAGCGGGTCACCGGGCGCCCGCCCGTGGTGCAGCGCGCGGAAGTCGTCCACCAGGCTCACGGTGCGTAGCCTCCCGGCTCGGTGCGGCGGCTGACCATCACCCGGTTCCAGCTGTTGATGACGGTGATCACCGCGATGAGATGGGCGAGTTCTGCCTCGCCGAAGTGCTTGGCCGCCTTCTCGTACACCTCGTCGGGCACGAACCCTCCCCCAGAGCCGAAAGCCCCGGAGGTGCCCCCAGTCAGGACGGTGACCGCCTCGGTAAGGGCGAGGGCGGCCCGCTCGCGCTCGCTGAAGAGCGCACCCGCCTCCGCCCAGGCGTTGAGCAGCGCGATCCGCTTCACCGACTCGCCGTTCTTCACGGCGATGTCCACATGCATGTCCAGGCAGAACGCACACGCGTTGATCTGCGAGGCCCTGATCATCACGAGCTCGGCGAGCACGGGGTCGCCGAGCCCTCTCTTCGCCGTCGCGCCCAGCGCGGCGAGCGCGGTCCCGAAGCCCTTGTCGAGGTAGGAGGTCCGGGCGCTCACTTGTGGTCTCCGGCCTTGTAGTGGCCGGGCACCTGGCGGGTCGAGACGCCGAAGCGGTTCCAGGCGTTGATCACCGTGATCGCGGCGATCAGCTGCGTCAGCTCCTGCTCCTCGAAGAGGGCCGCGGCCTTCTCGTACACCTCGTCCGGCACGAAGCCGTCCGTCAGGACGGTGATCGCCTCGGTCAGCTCGATCGCGGCGACCTCCTTGGCCGTGTAGAAGTGCTGCGACTCCTCCCACGCGCTGAGCTGGATGATCCGCTCCACGCTCTCGCCCGCCGCGAGGGCGTCCTTGCTGTGCATGTCGACGCAGAGCGCGCAGTGGTTGATCTGCGAGGCCCGGATCTTGACCAGTTCGAGGATCACCGGGTCGACACCCTTACGGGCCGCCGCGTCGAGCCTGACCATCGCCTTGAAGACCTCGGGGGCCTGCTGGTGCCAGTCGAGGCGGGGCGTGTGCTCGTGGACGTATTCGGGTGCGGGGGTGTTCTCGTTCGTCGTCATGCCATCGACCGTACGACTGGAGTAGCCCACAGGTATGGTCCATTCCCATGGAAGAATCGTGGGCCACTTTGGGGGTCGACCTCCACCTGGAGACGGGCGGCGACACGACGCACCCGGGCGTACGCAAGGGCCTCACGGACGCCCTGCGCGAGGCGGTGCGCGGCGGCAGGCTGCCCCCCGGCACCCGCCTCCCCTCGTCCCGCTCCCTCGCCGTCGACCTGGGCATCGCCCGCAACACCGTCGCCGACGCGTACGGGGACCTCGTCGCCGAGGGCTGGCTCACCGCACGCCAGGGCTCCGGCACCCGGGTCGCCGAACGCGCCGTGTCGCGCCCCGCCGAACCCGCACCGCGCCGCAGGGTCGCGGGCGGACCCACGTACGACCTGAAGCCGGGCACCCCCGATCTCGCCTCCTTCCCGCGCGCCGCCTGGCTCAAGGCCGCCCGCCGGGCCATGGCCGCCGCCCCGAACGACGCGCTCGGCTACGGCGACCCGCGCGGCCGCATCGAGCTGCGCACCGCCCTCGCCGACTACCTCGCACGCGCGCGCGGCGTCCACGCCGACCCGGACCGCATCGTCGTCTGCGCCGGGTTCGCGCAGGGCCTCGCGCTGCTTGCCGGTGTGCTGCGGGCCCGGGGGCTGCGCGAGATGAGCGTCGAGTCGTACGGCCTGGACGTGCACTGGAATCTGCTGAAGCGGGCGGGGCTGCGGACGAGGCCGCTGCCCTTCGACGAACTGGGCACATCGACGGGGGAGTTGGGCACGGGCTCTACGGCCTCAGCGGCTTCTACGGCCCCCGCGGCCTCCGGTTCGCCGAAGGCGGTGCTCCTGACGCCCGCGCACCAGTTCCCGATGGGGGTCCCGCTGCACCCCGACCGGCGTGCGGCGGCGGTCGACTGGGCCCGGCGCGAGGACGGCCTGATCCTGGAGGACGACTACGACGGGGAGTTCCGCTACGACCGGCAGCCGGTGGGCGCGCTCCAGGGCCTCGACCCCGACCGCGTGGTCTACCTCGGCACGGCGAGCAAGTCCCTCGCCCCCGGACTGAGGCTCGGCTGGATGGTCCTGCCCGCGCCGATCGCCGCCGAGGTCGTCGAGGCGAAGGGGGGCTCGGAGTGGGCCTGCGGGGCGCTGGACCAGCTGACGCTCGCGGAGTTCATCACTTCGGGCGCGTACGACCGCCATGTGCGGGGCGCGCGGCTGCGCTACCGCCGCCGACGGGACCAGCTGATCGCGGCGCTCGCGGCGAGGGCGCCGGAGGTGCGGGCTTCGGGCATCGCGGCGGGACTGCACGCGGTGCTCGAACTGCCGCCGGGCACGGAACGCACGGTGGTCCAGGCGGCAAGCTGGCAACGCCTCGGAGTCCAGGGCCTCGCAGGCTTCCGCCACCCATCGGCGACGGACCTCCCGGAGAGGGACGCCCTGGTGGTGGGGTACGGGACACCGCCGGAGCACGCGTGGGCGGGGGCGCTGGAGGCGCTTTGCAGGGTTCTGCCCTGAATTTCCAGCCCGGCCGGCGTTTGAGGCCAATCTTGTCTGGGGTCCGGGGGCGGAGCCCCCGGTTTCGGGAAGGGGTGGGATTGGGGAGAGCCCCGCAGGGACCGCCCTTATCGGACCCCCTCCACCGCCCCGCCCTCCGCAGGAGCCGGCGCCTCGCCGAACCGCGCCAGCGCCAACGCCCCCGCCACAGCCACCACGAACCCCAGCACCGCGAGCCACCCCAACCCCTCCCGGGTCCGATCCCCCAGCCAGACCACCCCCACCACCGCGGGCCCCACCGTCTCCCCGATCACCATCCCCGCGGTAGCGGTGGTCACCGACCCCCGCTGCAAGGCGGAGGTGAGCAGCAGAAACGCCGCACCCCCACCCACCACCAGGGCATAGGCGGCCGGATTACGCACCAACGCCCCCGGCGAGACATCGTCGATGAGCCGTACGCCCACCTCCACCACCCCGAACCCGAACCCCGCCCCGAGCCCCAGAGCCAACGCCCGCCCCCGCCCCGGCAACCGCCCCGCCGCGGCCCCGAGCCCGAGGACCCCCACCGCCACGCCCAGGATCACCCACCGCAGAGTCGTCGACCCGGCGCCTTCCCCCTCGTCCCCCGAAGCGAGCCCCAGCATCGCGAGCCCCGCGCACACCACCCCCACGGCCGC
This sequence comes from Streptomyces sp. NPDC059900, assembly GCF_050270335.1. Lineage (NCBI taxonomy): Bacteria > Bacillati > Actinomycetota > Actinomycetes > Kitasatosporales > Streptomycetaceae > Streptomyces > Streptomyces sp. NPDC059900. Next base: position 55,661 of record NZ_JBNNJZ010000009.1, on the reverse strand, counting down.
CCACTCCACCCCGCTCAGCCGCACCCGCAGCAACCGCGAGGCCACCACCGCCGTGACGGCGAGGCTCGCGGCCAGCGCCGCACCGACGGCGTAGATCGGGATGGACCGCAACGCCACGATCTGAAGCAGGAATCCGAGCCCGTCGAGCCCGAGGCCCAGGACGTACCGCCACTGCCGCACCGCGCGCAGCAGCAGCGCGGGATCGACCCCGGAGCCCGTCCCCGGCGCGGTGGCGCGCGCGGCGATCGCCTGGAAGACGGAGGCCGTACCGAAGCAGACCGCTGAACCAAGTGCGCAAATCATCCCAAGAGACACGAAGTGACTGTAGAGGAGGGGGTTTCCGCGGAGTCGGTTGGCACGGCGCGCGAATCCTTACCTACGCTGAATGCCGATCAAGTACACGACAACGGGGGCAGTGCACATGGCAGCGGAGCAAGAACAGAAGACGCAGCGGCGCAGGCTGCGGTCCAGCACGGTCGTACTGGGCGGAATGGGAGTCCTCGCGGCGGCCCTGACCTCGTGCGGCTCGGAACCGGACAAGCGGTGCGTGGACCGCGACAGCTACGACTACCTCACCGGCTACAAGATCGTCGCCGACAAGAACTGCAAGAGCGGCTCGTCCTCGTCAGGCTCCGGGTCCTCGTCCGGCAAGGCGCGCAAGACCGGCGGCAGTTCGTCCGGCACGGGCAAGTCGGGCCGCGTGGACGCCGACTGGTACTACGACGCCGACGTCGACGGCCGCCGCGCCGACTACGGCACCTTCAGCCGCAGCGAGGCGGTCGACCGCGACGGCTTCGGCTGCTCGGGCAGCGGCGGCGGCTGAACCGGCCACGGCAGAGACCGGAACCCCGCACCGAAACGCGACACCCGGAACCCGAGACCCGAGGCCATGGAACGCCGTACCCTCACCCCCCGCCCCGGCTGGCAGCAGACCGTCGAGGACCAGGGGCTCATCTACCCCCTCACCCGCTACCCCGACGACTCGCTGCGCCCCTACTGGGACGAGTCCGCCTGCTACGTCTTCTCGCTGCCCGAGGTCGAAGCCCTCGAAGAGGTCGTCGAGGAACTGCACGCGATGTGCCTCGCGGCAGCCGGGCACATCGTCGAGCAGGACCGCCTCGCCGACCTCGGCATCACGGACCCCCGAGTGGCCGAAGCGGTCACCGAGGCCTGGCATCGCAAGGCGGAACTCCCTTCCCTCTACGGGCGATTCGACCTCCACTACGACAGCAGGAGCGGCGCCCCGGCCAAGATGCTGGAGTACAACGCCGACACCCCCACCTCCCTGGTCGAGGCCGCGAGCCCCCAGTGGTTCTGGATGGAGGAGTGCTTCCCGGGCGCCGACCAGTGGAACTCCCTGCACGAACGCCTCGTGGACGCCTGGAAGAAGCAGGCCCCGCTGCTGCCGCCCGGCGGCCCGCTGTACTTCGCGCACTCGGCGGGCGACGAACTCGGCGAGGACCTGATGACGGTCGCGTATCTGCGCGAGACCGCGCAGCAGGCCGGGCTCGACACCGAGGCGATTTCCATGGAGGACATCGGCTGGGACCGTCTCTCGCGGCGCTTCGTCGACAAGAAGCTCGGCTTCATCCGCAGCTGCTTCAAGCTCTACCCGTGGGAGTGGCTGACCACCGACCGCTTCGCCCCGCACGTCCTGGAGACCCTCGACAACGGCGGCGGCACCGGTTCCACCCTCTGGATCGAGCCCGCCTGGAAGATGCTCCTCTCCAACAAGGCGCTGCTCGCGATCCTCTGGGAGCTGTACCCCGGCCACCCCAATCTCCTGCCCGCCTATCTGGACGGCCCGCGGGACCTTGTATCCGGCCGGGGCTACGTCGCCAAGCCGCTCCTCGGCCGGGAAGGCGCCGGAGTCACCATCCACCCGCCGAGCACGGAAACCGCCGGGCCCCTCGTACGCGAGGAGGCCTGCTGCTACCAGGAGTTGGCGCCGCTGCCCGACTTCGACGGCAACCGCGTGGTGCTCGGCGCGTGGGTCGTCGAGGACGAGTCGGCGGGGCTCGGCATCCGGGAGTCGTCGGGCCTGATCACGGACGAGTACGCGAGGTTCCTGCCGCACGTGATCCTCTGAGGGGCAGCGGCAGCGGCAGGGGCAGCGGCTGCGGCAGCGGTCGAGGGCCGGGGGCAAACCCAAACCCCCCTAGTACGCTGCCGGTTGATCGATGACACACTCGGAGGCGGAGCGAACATGTCGGACAGCAGGATCAACACCACGCAGCCTCACACGGCCCGGATCTGGAACTACTGGCTCGGCGGCAAGGACAACTACCCCGTCGACCAGGCCGCCGGGGACCAGATCCGCGCCCTGCACCCCGGTATCGGTGACTACGCGCTCGCCGACCGGCAGTTCCTCGGGCGCGCGGTGAGCCACCTCGTCACCGAGTGCGGCATCCGGCAGTTCCTCGACATCGGCACGGGCCTGCCGACCGCCGACAACACCCACGAGGTCGCCCAGCGGATCGCCCCCGAGTCGCGTGTGGTCTACGTGGACAACGACCCGCTGGTCCTCACCCACGCCCGCGCCCTGCTCACCAGCACTCCCGAGGGCAGGACCGACTACCTCGACGAGGATCTCCGCAACGTGGAGACGATCCTCGATCACGCCGCCAAGACACTGGACTTCAACCGGCCGGTCGGGCTGATCCTGCTCGGAGTCGTCATCTTCATCGAGGACGACTCCGAGGCGTACGGCATCGTGCGCCGCCTGCTCGACGCCCTGCCCGCCGGCAGCCACCTCGTCCTCTCGCACACCATCACGAGCCCGGACATGCCCGACGTGGACGAGGCGGTGGCGTTCTGGAACGAGAACGGCACGCCCAAGCTGACGCAGCGCACGCCAGGGCAGGTCACCGGGTTCTTCGAGGGCCTTGAGCTGCTTGAGCCCGGTGTGGTCTCGTGCAACCGCTGGCGTACGCAGGACGCGGCGGACGCCGAGGACGTGGCCATGTTCGGCGGGGTCGGCGCCAAACGCTGAGGACTCACAGCCGGACGAGCATCTTGCCGGTGTTGGCGCCGCGCAGCACGCCGAGGAAGGCGTCCGGTGCCTGCTCGATGCCCTCGACGACGGTCTGTTCGTCGGGCAGGGTGCCGTCGGCGAGCAGGCCCGCCGCCCTGCCGATCCACTCGGGGAACAGGTCGAAGTGGCTGCTGACGAGCATGCCGCGCAGGGTCGCCTCGTGGGTGGCGGCACGGAAGAGGTTGTTCGGGCCGGGGGCGGGCGCGGTGGCGTTGTAGCCGCTGATGGCGCCGACCAGGGCGATACGGCCGCCGGTACGGATGGCGCCGATGGCGGCCTCCAGGTGGTCGCCGCCGACGGAGTCCAGGTAGACGTCGATGCCGTCGGGCGCTGCCTGGGCGAGCTGTTCGGGGATGCCGCCCTGGCGGTAGTCGATGGCGGCGTCGTAGCCGAAGCTGTCGAGCAGCTTCTTGGTCTTCGCGGGGCCGCCCGCCGAGCCGATCACGCGGGCCGCGCCGAGTTCGCGGGCCATCCGCCCCGCGACACTGCCGACCGCGCCCGCCGCCGCCGAGATGAACACGGTGTCGCCCTCGCGGACCGGGGCGGTGCGGGTCAGTGCGGCGTACGCGGTCAGGCCCGTGGTGCCCAGGGGGCCGAGGTAGGCGGACTCCGGGGCGAGCGTGGTGTCGATGACCGTGGCGGTGGCGGCGTCCAGGACGGCGTACTCGCGCCATCCGAGGAAGTGCGTGACCGTCGCGCCCACCGGCACGCTCTCGGCGCGGGATGCCACGACCTCGCCGACCGCGCTGCCTTCGAGGGCGGCGCCGAGCGCGAAGGGCGGGATGTAGGAGGGGACGTCGTCCATGCGGCCCCGCATGTACGGGTCCACGGACATCCAGGTGTTGCGGACCAGGATCTGCCCCTCGCCGGGCTCCGGGACGGCGGTGGTGGCCAACTCGAAGTCGGACGCGGTGGGTTCACCGGTGGGGCGGGCGGCGAGGCGGATTTCGCGGGAGGTGGTGGGCGTGCGGGGAGTGGTGGGGGTGACGGGGCTGGACATGGTGGGTGGTCCTTTCGGGACGGGGCGGGTTTCGCCGGGCGTGTGGCCGGGCTTTCCTGGTCACGGGAACCACAGTGCCGGGGGCCGCGCACGAACCGCTGACGGCTGGCGCACGGGCGCTGACGGCTGGCGCACGGCCGCTGACGGAGGCCGCCGCGGGCCGCATTAACGTGGCGGCATGCGATTCGAGGTGCTGGGCCCGTTGACGGTGCGCACGGCGGACGGTGCGGTCGTCCCGGTTCCCGAGCCGAAGGTCCGTGCCCTGCTCGCGCATCTCCTGATCCACCAGGGGCGCCCGGTCTCCGCGGACGTCCTGATCGACGGTTTGTGGGGCGAGCGCCTGCCCGGCAACCCCGCCAACTCCCTCCAGACCAAGGTCTCCCAGCTGCGCAGGGCCCTGGAGAAGGCGGAACCGGGCGCGCGGGAACTCGTGGCGTACGGCCCGGCCGGGTATCTGCTGCGGGCCCCGGCGGGGACGGCGCCGGAGGAGCTGACGGACGCGGCCCGGTTCGCGGCGCTGACTTCACGCGCGTACGACGGTGACGAGTCCCCCGACCCGCGTACGAGGATCTCGCTCCTCTCGGCGGCCCTGACGCTATGGCGTGGACCGGCGTACGCGGATTTCCGTGACGCCGACTTCGCGCGGGCGGCGGTGGCCCGCCTGGAGGAACAGCGGCTGACGGCTCAGGAGGTACGGGCGGAACTGCGCCTTGACGTGGGCGGAACGTCGGAACGCATCGCGCTGGCCGATGAGTTGGCGCCCCTGGCGGCCGAGCAGCCGCTGCGGGAGAGGCTGCGGGGCGCGTACATGAGGGCGCTGTATCTGGCGGGGCGCCCCGCCCTGGCGCTGGACGCCTATCGCGATCTGCGCGAGCGCCTGGCCGATGACCTGGGCATCGACCCTGGCCCGGAACTCGCCGCACTGCACGAGGCGATACTCCGCCAGTCCCCGGAACTGGACCTGCCGGGAGCGGGAGCGGGGTCGGCGGCCGCGAGGCCGGGGACGGGGACAGCGGGGGCGGCACCGGCGGCCCGAGCCGACGACCGCGCGCGTCGTCCCCGTACGAACCTGCCCGCCCCCGTCACCGCCCTCGTCGGCCGCGAGGACGCGGTGGCCAGGGTGCGGAAGCTGGTCGGAGCGGCGCGCCTGGTCACCCTGACGGGACCGGGCGGCGTCGGCAAGACGCGCCTCGCACTGGAGGCGGCGACCGGCCTCGCGGACGACTTCGAGGAAGGCGTCTGGCTGGTGGAACTGGCCGGTACGAAGGCCGACGTCGCCGAAACAGTGGCCGCCGCACTGGGCATCCGCGACGTGCCGGGGGCACCCGGAGCGGGCGTCGATGGTGTGGGTGCCGGTGTCGATGCCGTACCCGCCCTGGTGCGACTCCTCGCCCGCGCTCTCGCGCCCCGGCGCACCCTCCTCGTGCTCGACAACTGCGAGCACGTCCTGGAGCCCGTGGCCGCCTTGCTGTCGGAACTCCTACGGCACGCACCCGAGTTGCGCGTACTCGCCACCAGCCAGGAACCCCTCGCCCTCTCCGGCGAGACGCTGGAGGCCGTGGCGCCGCTCGCGGAGGGGGAGGCCCTGGCGTTGTTCGGCGAGCGGGCCGCCGCCGCTGCCCCCGGCTTCGCACTGGACGCGGAGACCACCCCCGCCGCCGCGCTCATCTGCCGTCGCCTCGACGGCATCCCGCTCGCGATCGAACTGGCCGCCACCCGCGTACGCACCCTCGGCATCCACACCCTCGCCGAACGGCTGCACGACCGGTTCCGGCTGCTCAACCAGGTCCGCAGGGACGCCCCCGCCCGGCAGCGCACCCTCCGCGCGATGATCGACTGGAGCTGGAACCTGCTGAACCCGGAGGAACAGCGCGCACTGCGCCAACTGGCCGTCTTCAACGGCGGTTTCACCCTGGCGTCGGCCGAAGCGCTGTACGACGACCCCGACGTGCTCGACCTCGTCACCCGCCTCGTCGACCGCTCCCTCCTCGCCACGGCCCCCGGTGCCGACCACGCCGGCGGTGTCCGCTACCGCCTGCTCGAATCCGTGGCCGCCTACAGCCTCGAACAGCTCGACCGGGCGGGGGAGACGCGTGCCGTCCGCCGCCGTCACGCCCAGCACTACGCCGACCTCGCCGAACGCGCCGTCCCGCACCTCCTCGGCCCCCGCCAGCAGCAGTGGCTGCACCGCCTCGACGGCGAGGCCGTCAACCTGCGCGCCGCTCTCGACTGGGCCGCGGCCGACGGTGACGCCACCCTCACGCTGCTCCTGGCCAACCACTGCACCTGGTACTGGTTCCTGCGAGGCCGTCTCGGCGAGGCGGAACGCTCCCTCACCCTGGCCCTGAGCCTGCCGCCGACGACGGGAACGGCCACGGCCACGGAAACGGCCCCGGAAGCGGGCGCGGATCCCCGCGCCTCCGCCCGCACGGCCCGCGCCGCCCTCGCCCTGCTCACCGGCGACGACACCCCCCGCACCGTCGGGAACGCCGACGGCCTCGCCGACCCCCGGTCCCGCTGGCTCCTCGCCCACGCCCGCAGCGGATTCGACCGCACGGAAAGCGAGGACAGCCGGGTCGACGCGCTCCTGGAGGAGTTCCGCGCGGCGGGCGACCGCTGGGGCGTGGCCGCAACCCTCAGCACCCGCGCCACCCGCGCCCTCTACCGAGGCGACCTCGCGGCCCTGCGCCGCGACGCGGAGGCCAGCGCCGCCCTGTTCGACGCACTCGGCGACCGCTGGGGCCAGTTGCAGGCCTCCGAACAGCTCGGCGTACTCGCCGAGATCGCCGCCGACTACGAGGGCGCCGCCGAGCTCCACAACGAGGGCATGCGCGGCGCGGAGGAACTCCAGCTGTGGACCGAGGTGTCCTTCCGCCTCGCCCGCCTCGGCCGGATCGCGCTGCTCACCGGTGATTACACCGCCGCCACGGACTTCCACGAGCGCGCCGCACGCCTCGCCGCGCAGCACTCGCACGGGCCCGCGCAGCAGTTCGCCGAGACGGGGCTAGCCATCGGCGCCCGCCGCCTCGGCGACCTCGACGCGGCCGAGAAGTACCTCCTGCCGTGGCTCGCCTGGAACCGCCGGCTCGGCGTCCCGTCCGGCACCGCCCTGATCCTGGCCCAGCTCGGATACGTGGCCGAACAGCGCGGTGACGCGGCGCGGGCGGAGGAGCTGCACCGGGAGGGCCTCGCCGTGGCCCGCGGCACCGGCGACGAACGCGCGGTCGCCCTGGCCCTCGAAGGCCTGGCCGGAGCCCGCTCCCTCGCCGGCGACCACACCCGCGCCGCCGAGCTGCTCGGCACCGCCGCCGCCCTCCGCGAGGGCACCGGCAGCCCCCTGCCGCCCGCCGAACGCCACGACGTCGACCGAGCCGAGCACCGCTCCCGTACGGCCCTCGGCGAGGACGGCTACGCGGCCGCGTACACCCGCGGCCACGAGACCCCGGCCCCCGCGAGCGAGGCAGGCACCGACGGGAAGGCCGACTAGGCCAGCACAGCCCGCAGTTGGTCAAGCCCCCAGTCCAGGTCCTCCTTGCTGATCACCAGCGGCGGAGCGATCCGGATCGTCGAGCCGTGGGTGTCCTTGACGAGGACGCCCAGGTCCATCAGCTTCCGGGAGATCTCACGGCCCGTGCCGTGCGACGGCTCGATGTCGACGCCCGCCCACAGCCCGCGGCCCCGCACCTGCGTCACCGCGCCCGTGCCGGTGAGCAGCCCCAGCTCGGCGTGCAGATGCTCGCCGAGCTCGGTGGCCCGCTGCTGGTACTCGCCCGTGCTCAGCATGGCCACGACCTCTAGCCCCACCGCGCACGCCAGCGGATTGCCGCCGAACGTCGAGCCGTGCTCGCCCGGCTTGAACACCCCGAGCACGTCCGCGTCCGCCACCACCGCGGACACCGGCACGACACCCCCGCCGAGCGCCTTGCCCAGGACGTACACATCGGGCACCACGCCCTCGTGCTCGCAGGCGAACGTCTTCCCCGTCCTGCCGAACCCCGACTGGATCTCGTCCGCCATGAACAGGACGTTGCGCTCGCGCGTCAACTCCCGCACGCCCGCCAGATATCCGGCCGGCGGCACCAAGACCCCGGCCTCTCCCTGGATCGGCTCCAGGAGCACGGCCACGGTGTTCTCCGTGACCGCCGCCCGCATCGCCGTCAGATCGCCGTACGGAACGATCTCGAACCCCGGTGTGTACGGGCCGAAGTCCGCCCGCGCCTCGGCGTCCGTCGAGAAGCTGACGATGGTCGTGGTCCTGCCGTGGAAGTTGTCGCGCGCGACCACGATCTTCGCCCGCCCGTCGGGCACGCCCTTGACCTGGTATCCCCACTTCCGGGCGGTCTTCACGGCCGTCTCCACGGCCTCCGCCCCGGTGTTCATCGGCAGCACCATCTCCTTGCCGCACAGCTCCGCGAGCCGCGTACAGAACTCGGCGAAGCGGTCGTGGTGGAAGGCCCGCGAGGTGAGCGTCACCCGCTCCAGCTGTGCCTTGGCCGCGTCGATCAGGCGGCGGTTGCCGTGCCCGAAATTCAGCGCGGAGTATCCGGCGAGCATGTCGAGGTAGCGGCGCCCCTCGACGTCGGTCATCCAGGCACCCTCCGCCGACGCCACCACGACGGGCAGGGGGTGGTAGTTGTGCGCGCTGTGCGCTTCGGCCGAGGTGATGAACTCTTCGGTAGTCGACACGGGGTCTCCGTTCGTCCTGCGGCAGGGGGCGGGTGTGGCGCCCATTTCTATCGTCGCTCGGATCGTGGACGAGGAAACCCGCCGACCCGGCGTGCCCGCTAGGCTCGTCTCTACAGCACGGCGACTGGCGTACGGGGAACGGACCCCGGGGAAGCCGTGCGGGGCCAGACCTTCGAGGTGCCGACCGCCTGGGCACCCCGGGACCACGACCGGACACTGACCGCTCGCCCCGGAGGACGCCATGACTCACCCCTCTTCGCCCGATTCCCGGGTTTCCCCGCATCCCGCGGACGCGCCGAACAGCATCGGCCACCCCGCGCTCACCGCCGAGGACCCCGAACTCGCCGCCCTGGTCGCCGCCGAGGAGCAGCTCCAGGCCGACACGCTCCGCCTGATCCCCAGCGAGAACTACGTCTCCACGGCCGTGCTCGAAGCCTCCGGCACGGTCCTCCAGAACAAGTACAGCGAGGGCTATCCGGGCCGCCGCTACTACGAGGGCCAGCAGAACATCGACCCCGTGGAGCGCCTCGCCGTCGCCCGGGCCAAGGCCGTCTTCGGCGTCGAGCACGCCAACGTGCAGCCCTACTCCGGCTCCCCGGCCAACCTCGCCGTCTACCTCGCCTTCGCCGAACCCGGCGACACGGTGATGGGCATGGCCCTGCCCATGGGCGGTCACCTCACCCACGGCTGGGGCGTCTCCGCCACGGGCAAGTGGTTCCGCGGCGTCCAGTACGGCGTCCGTCACGACACGGGCCGCATCGACTTCGACGAGGTGCGCGACCTTGCCCTCAAGGAGCGCCCGAAGCTGATCTTCTGCGGTGGCACCGCCCTGCCCCGCACCATCGACTTCGCGGCCTTCGCCGAGATCGCCCGGGAGGCAGGGGCCGTTCTCGTCGCCGACATCGCGCACATCGCGGGCCTGATCGCGGGCGGCGCCCACCCGTCACCGGTGCCGCACGCCGACGTGATCTCCACGACCACCCACAAGACCCTGCGCGGCCCGCGCGGCGCGATGCTGATGTCCCGCGAGGAGCACGCCAAGGCCATCGACAAGGCGGTCTTCCCCGGCCTCCAGGGCGGCCCGCACAACCAGACCACCGCGGCCATCGCCGTCGCCCTGCACGAGGCGTCGCGGCCCGCCTTCCGCGACTACGCCCACGCGGTCGTCGCCAACGCCCGTGCCCTCGCCGAAGCCCTGCTCGCCCGCGGCTTCGACCTGGTCTCCGGCGGCACCGACAACCACCTGATCCTGATGGACCTCACCCCCAAGGACGTCCCCGGCAAGGTCGCCGCGAAGGCCCTGGACCGGGCCGGGATCGTCGTCAACCACAACACCGTCCCGTACGACCCTCGGAAGCCCTTCGACCCCTCCGGCGTCCGCATCGGCACCCCCTCGCTCACCTCCCGCGGCCTCGGCACGCAGCACATGCCGACCGTCGCCGAGTGGATCGACCGGGGCGTCGCCGCGGCCCGTGCCGGTGACGAGGACGCCCTGACGAAGATCCGCTCCGAGGTCGCCGACCTGATGACCGCCCACCCCGCCCCGGGCCTGCCGGACCACTGACCCGCGGGCGCACGGACGATCACCCCGGACAGCCGTACCCCGGCCGGTCAGCTCGACGGCCGGGGGCGGCCGGGGGCGGCCGGGGCCCGCCACAGGTCACAGGTCACAGGTCACGCAACTCCTGCCGTGGTCCGTCCTCATGGGGCCGCCGCCCGCGCAGCGCGGCAGGGAGCGACCGGCGCTCGCGCAGCAGCAGGGCCCCCGCAGCCCCTGCCGCCGCGCCCGGTATCGCCCACCACCAGTCCGTGCCGCCGTCGCCCCGCGTGCCGTCCGCCCGTCCGGTGGCCGCCTGCCCGGACCCGGCCCCCGGGGTGGACGCCGACGGCGGTGCCGGATCCGCCACGTCCGGGCCCGCCCCGCCCGCCCCGGGGGCCACCGCCCGACTGCCGTCGTCCGAGGGAGCCCCCATGACCCCGAGCTTCTCGAACAGTGCCGTCAGACGGGCCGGGTCCTTCGCCCGGTGCCAGGTGCCGGCCATCGACGTGACGTCCGTCGTCGTATGGATCCACACGGCCCCGGCCTTCCCGCCGGCCTTGGAGCCGGGGGCCACCGGATAGGCCCGGTCCACCCGCCACGGCAGTACGTCGTGCACCATCCACGTCACGTTGATCTGCCGGCTGCCCTCGCTCATGGCGAGGCCCGGCGGCTGCTCGCGACTGCCCTCGCCCGGCTCGCCGAGACAGCGCCGCAGCTCGCCGTACTGCTTGTCGCTCACATGGAGCGCCGCGCTATGCCCGCTCTCCGGCGAGACCACGAGGACGCTCGTCGGCCCGCCCGCCACCGCCGACGGCGCTCCCGCCAGCACCAGCACGAGCGCCGCCGCGAGCCCCGCCACCGACCCGCACAGTCCCCTTGCCGTCCGCAGCATCCGCTCACGCATCCGGGTCCGTATCCGCTTGCGCATCCGCATGTCCGACCCCCCAGTCACTGTGTTCCTCGTCTCATTGGCGACGGCCGACGACAGTCACGGCCCGGACGCCGGGTCAGCCGTCCCCGCACCGCCCCAAGGAGCGGTATGCCCGCGCCGGATCACAAGATCGCGGCACACCCGTCACACGACTGTTTCCGAGCAATGAGAGACACCTGAGAGAATGAGTCCCATGGCCATTGATCGTCCTCGCGTGCTCTCCGGAATCCAGCCCACCGCGGGCTCGTTCCACCTCGGCAACTACCTTGGCGCGGTCCGCCAGTGGGTGGCGCTGCAGGAGTCCCACGACGCGTTCTACATGGTGGTGGACCTGCACGCGATCACGATCCCGCAGGACCCGGCCGACCTGCGTGCCAACACCCGCCTCGCCGCCGCCCAGCTGCTCGCCGCGGGCCTCGATCCCGAGCGCTGCACGCTGTTCGTCCAGAGCCACGTCCCCGAGCACGCCCAGCTCGCCTGGATCATGAACTGCCTCACCGGCTTCGGCGAGGCGTCGCGCATGACGCAGTTCAAGGACAAGGCGGCCAAGCAGGGTGCGGACCGCGCCTCCGTGGGCCTCTTCACGTACCCGATCCTCCAGGTCGCGGACATCCTGCTCTACCAGGCCAACCAGGTCCCGGTCGGCGAGGACCAGCGCCAGCACATCGAGCTGACCCGCGACCTCGCGGAGCGCTTCAACGGCCGCCTCGGCGAGACGTTCACCGTCCCGGCGCCGTACATCCTCAAGGAGACCTCGAAGATCTTCGATCTCCAGGACCCGTCGATCAAGATGAGCAAGTCGGCGTCCACCCCCAAGGGCCTGATCAACCTCCTCGACGAGCCCAAGGCCACCGCGAAGAAGGTCAAGAGCGCGGTCACCGACACCGACACCGTCGTGCGCTACGACACCGTGGAGAAGCCCGGTGTCAGCAACCTCCTCTCGATCTACTCCACGCTCACCGGCACCGGTATCCCGGAACTGGAGCAGAAGTACGCCGGCAAGGGCTACGGTGCGCTGAAGACGGACCTCGCCGAGGTCATGGTCGACTTCGTGACGCCCTTCCGGGACCGCACCCAGGCGTACCTGGACGACCCGGAGACGCTCGACTCGATCCTGGCCAAGGGCGCGGAGAAGGCGCGTACCGTCGCCGCGGAGACCCTCGCCCGTGCGTACGACGCGGTGGGCCTCCTGCCCGCCAAGCACTGAGCCACGCACGCAGCCCCCTGCCACAAGCCGAATACAGCAGCGCCCTCTGCCCGCCATCCGACCGACAGGAGTACGACGTGGGGACCGTAACGATCGGTGTGTCGATCGCGGTTCCGGAGCCTCACGGCAGCCTGCTCCAGGAGCGGCGCGCGGGCTTCGGTGACCCCGCGGCACACGGCATCCCCACGCACGTCACGCTGCTGCCTCCCACAGAGGTGGACGCAACGGCGCTGCCCGCGGTTGAGGCGCATCTGGGGGCCGTCGCGGCCGCCGGGCGCCCCTTCCCGATGCGCCTCTCCGGGACGGGCACGTTCCGTCCGCTGTCGCCCGTCGTCTTCGTGCAGGTGATGGCGGGCGGCGCGGCCTGCGGCTGGCTCCAGGAGCGGGTGCGGGACGCCTCCGGGCCCATGGCGCGCGAGCTCCAGTTCCCGTACCACCCGCATGTCACGGTGGCGCACGGCATCTCTGAAGAAGCCATGGACCGGGCATATGAGGAGCTTTCGGACTACACGGCCGAGTGGCCGTGCACCGGCTTCGCGCTCTACGAACAGGGCGCCGACGGAATCTGGCGCAAGCTGCGCGAGTTCGCCTTCGGCGGTGGCGGCCCCGTGGTGCCGCCCCAGGCCACGGCCCCGGCCGCGCACAGCACGCTGCCCGCCCGCTGAGCCGGGCCCGTACTCCTAGACCTGTGCTCCGAGACCTGTACTCCTAGAGCGGCAGCCGCCGGAACACCGCCCGCGGCGCGTGCCGCAGCGCCGACATGACCACCCGCAGCGCTCCGGGCACCCACACCGTCTCCGAGCGCCGCCGCAGGCCCGTCTCGATGGCCTCGGCGACCGCCTCCGGAGTGGTCGCCATCGGCGCCTCCTCCAGGCCCGCCGTCATCTTGGAGCGCACGAAGCCGGGGCGGACCACCATCACGTGCACGCCGGTGCCGTGCAGCGCGTCTCCCAGGCCCTGCGCGAAGGCGTCGAGGCCCGCCTTGCTCGAGCCGTAGATGAAGTTCGTGCGGCGGGCGCGCTCGCCCGCGACCGACGAGAGCACCACCAGGGCGCCGTGCCCCTGGGCCTGGAGCGACCGCGCGCACACCAGGCCCGCGGAGACCGCGCCGGTGTAGTTGGTCTGCGCCACCCGCACCGCCGAGAGCGGCTCGTCCTCGTCGCGTGCCTGGTCGCCGAGGATGCCGAAGGCCAGCAGGACCATGTCGATGTCGCCCTCGGCGAAGATCTTGCCGAGCGTCGCCTCGTGGGACTCGGAGTCGAGCGCGTCGAAGGCGACGGTGCGCACGTCCGCGCCCAGCTCGCGCAGGCCCGCGGCGGCCTTCTCCAGGCCCGGCGAAGGACGACCGGCCAGCCAGACCGTGCGGGTGCGCCGCGCGACCAGACGGCGGGCGGTGGCGAGGCCGATCTCGGAGGTGCCGCCGAGTACGAGCAGGGACTGGGGGGTGCCGAAGGCGTCCTTCATGGGGCCAACTCCTTGAGGTGCTAGAGGGCGAGGCGGCGCGAGAGGTCCGAGCGGAACACGCCGCGCGGATCGAGGTCCGCCCGCAGCGCGCGGAAATCGTCGAGCCGGGGATACATCGCGGCGAGCATCTCCGGCCGCAGACGGGAGTCCTTGGCCAGGTAGACGCGGCCGTCGGACGCGGCGACCTCCTCGTCGAGTTCGTCGAGGAAGGCGCCGAGGCCCGGCAGGTTCGCCGGGATGTCCAGGGCGAGGGTCCAGCCGGGCATCGGGAAGGACAGCCAGCCCGGATCGCCCTCTCCGAAGCGCTTGAGGACGGCGAGGAACGACGGGCAGCCGCGGTCCGAGATGCGCCGCACGATGCGCCGCAGGGCCTCCTCCTTGCCGTACCCGACGACGAATTGGTACTGCACGAAGCCGCCGCGGCCGTACACGCGGTTCCAGTGCGGGACGCCGTCCAGGGGGTGGAAGAACGTCGACATCTTCTGGAGTTCGCCGATCCGCAGGCGGGGGGCCTTGCGGTACCAGAGCTCGTTGAAGAGCCCCACCGACTTCCGGCCGAGCAGCCCTTCGGGCAGGAAGCGCGGGGCGGACGGCAGCCGGCCGGGGCGGAACGTCAGCGGGGCGCTGCGCGCGCGTGGCGGAAGGGCGTCCAGGGGAGCGTGGTCGCCGCGCGTGAGCACCGCGCGGCCCATCGAGGCACCGCGCGCGAGGAGGTCGATCCAGGCGACCGAGTAGCGGTAGCGGTGGTCGGTGGCGGTGAGGCGGGCCATCAGGTCGTCGAGGTCGGTGGCGCGCTCCGTGTCCACCGTCATCAACGAGGTCTCGACCGGCTGGAGTTGCAGCGTCGCGGCGAGGATCACGCCGGTCAGGCCCATGCCGCCCGCCGTCGCGTCGAACAGGGCGCTGCCGCGCTCGACCGCCTGCACCGAGCCGTCCGCGGTGAGCAGTTCCACGGCCATCACATGGCGCGAGAACGATCCGGAGCCGTGGTGGTTCTTGCCGTGGATGTCGGTGCCGATCGCGCCGCCGACCGTCACATAGCGGGTCCCCGGCGTGACGGGCACGAACCAGCCGAGCGGAAGCAGGACTTCCATCAGATGGTGCAGGGAGACCCCGGCGTCGCACAGGACGGTGCCCGCGTCCGCGTCGATGGCGTGGATGCGGTCCATGCCGGTCATGTCGAGCACCGCGCCGCCCGCGTTCTGCGCGGCGTCCCCGTAGGCACGCCCGAGGCCCCTGGCGATGCCGCCGCGCTCCCCGCAGGCGCTCAGGGCGGCCACGGCCTCCTCGGGCGAACGGGGGCGGATCAGGCGGGCGGTGGAGGGTGCGGTGCGCCCCCAGCCCGACACGGACACGGTCTCGGGCGTCGTCGCGGTTGCGGAGTCGGCGGTCGGAGCGGAGTCGGCAGGCATAGGCGTGACCGTATCGTCCGAGTAAGGGCAGTTTGCTCATATACATCCAGCCCCTCACCGAAATGGGTGATTGATGGAGTGTCGTCCTATATTGGCGTAAATATTGAGAGGTTACCTAGGAGGGTCGGGAGGTCAGGTTTTCGAAGTCCCCGTAGAGGGAGGCCACATGCACGACATGGACCACCGGCTGCTGTCGGCCCTGCGCGACTGCGGCTCCGACGCGCGCGTGGCCGCCGCCGCACGGGGCCTGTCGCAGGCCGGCGAGCACGCCGCCCTCTGGCTCCTCGCGGGGCTCGCGGGCGCCGCCGTCGACCGCGAGCGGCGCGGCACATGGCTGCGCGCCACGGCGCTGACCGCCGCCGCGCACCTGGTGAGCATGGGCGTCAAGCGCGTCGTACGGCGCCCGCGCCCCGGCGGCGGCCCGGGCGCGCAGCCCCTCGTCAGGACCGCTGGGCGGCACTCCTTCCCCAGCTCGCACGCCACTTCGGCCGCCGCGGCCACCGTCGCCTACGGCGCGCTGAGCCCTCTGGGGGCCCGCGTCGTCCCGCCGCTCGCCGCCGCGATGTGCGTCTCGCGGATGGTCGTCGGCGTCCACTACCCGAGCGACGTGGCGGCGGGCGCGGCCCTCGGCGCCGTCACCGCGCGCGTGGGCTCGTCCTGGATGAACGGGGGCCGCGCGCGTGGCTGACGAAACCGCACTGCTCGAACGCCCCCGGCCGCCGCGGCCGCCAGGGCCGGACTCCCTGGCCCTGCCGCTGGGCCTCCTGAAGACCGCGCGCCCCCGCCAGTGGGTCAAGAACGTCCTGGTCGTCGCGGCCCCCGCCGCTGCCGGCGAGCTCTTCTCGCGCCACTCCCTGATCCAACTCCTCCTGGTGTTCGCGCTGTTCACGGCCGCCGCGTCAGCCGTCTATCTGATCAACGACGCGCGCGACGCCGACGCCGACCGCGCCCACCCCACCAAGTGCCGCAGACCGGTCGCCGCGGGACAGGTGCCGGTGACGGTCGCGTACGGGGTCGGCGGGCTGCTCGCCGTGCTCGCGCCACTGGCCGCCGCGGTGTTCTGCACGCCCCTGACGGCGGCCCTGCTGGCCGCCTACGTAGTGATGCAACTCGCCTACTGCGTCAGCCTCAAGCACGTCCTCGTCGTCGATCTCGCCGTCGTCACCACGGGCTTCCTGATGCGGGCGATGATCGGGGGAGTGGCGCTCGGCATTCCCCTCTCGCGCTGGTTTCTGATCACCACGGGCTTCGGCGCGCTCTTCATGGTCTCCGCCAAGCGCTACTCCGAAGCCGTCCAGATGTCCGGCAGCTCCGAGAAGCTGGGCGCCACGCGCGCGTTGCTCACCGAATACACCACCGGCTACCTCCGCTTCGTCTGGCAGCTGGCCGCCGGTGTCGCCGTACTCGCGTACTGCCTGTGGGCCATGGAGAGCGGCGGTACCGCGAACGGCAGCACGCTGCCCTGGCGGCAGCTGTCGATGGCCGCCTTCGTGCTCGCGGTCCTGCGGTACGCCGTGTTCGCCGACCGGGGCACGGCCGGCGAGCCCGAGGACGTCGTGCTGCGCGACCGGGCGCTCGCCGTCATCGGCCTGGTGTGGATCGCGATGTACGGCCTCGCGGTCGCCGACTGGTGAGCGCCTGCGGGGTGAACACCCTCAAGGAGCGGCTGCGGGCCATGGGCCCCGAACTCCTCGGCTTCGCGGCCGCCGGGATCTGCGCGTACGCCGTCGACCTCGGCCTCTTCGTCTGGCTGCGCGGGCCGGTCGGCCTGGACCCGCTGACCGCCAAGGCGCTGTCCTTCGTGGCCGGCTGCACGGTCGCGTACGCGGGCAACGCGCTGGGCACCTACCGGCGGCGCGAGGAGGCCGGAATGCCGCGGGCCTCGCGCCTGCGCCAGTACGGGGTCTTCGTCGCCGTCAACATCGCCGGCGCCGTGGTGCAGCTGCTCTGCATCGCGGTGTCTCACTATGGCCTTGGCCTCACCTCACAGCGCGCCGACACTGTCTCCGGTGCGGGAGTCGGCATGGCACTCGCCACAGTTCTGCGTTTCTGGGGTACCCGGACCTTGGTCTTCCGTACAGCGGGCAGGGAGGCATCATGGACTGGCTGAAAAAGCTCCCCGGTATCGGACCCCAGGTGGAGCGTCTGATGCGCACGCACGCGTGGAGCGCGTACGAGCGGCTCGACACCGTGCACTGGACCCGCCTCGCCGCCGCGATGACCTTCATCAGCTTCCTGGCGCTCTTCCCGCTGATCACCGTCGCCGCCGCGGTCGCCGCCGCGACGCTCTCCAAGAGCCAGCAGAACAAGCTCGAGGACACCATCTCCAAGCAGGTCCCCGGCATCTCCGACCAGCTGAACCTCGACGCGCTGGTCGCCAACGCGGGCACCGTCGGCCTCGTCGCGGGCGCTCTGCTGCTCTTCACCGGCATCGGCTGGGTCGGCTCGATGCGGGAGTGCCTGCGCGCCGTCTGGGAGCTGGAGGACATCGAAGAGAACCCCGTCATGCGCAAGATCAAGGACGCCGGGGTGCTCTTCGGGCTCGGCGGCGCGGGACTCGCGTCCGTCGCCGCGTCGACCCTCGCGTCGACCGCGGTGGGCTGGAGCGCCGATCTCCTCGGGGTCTCCGAGAACGGCTGGGGCGGGGTGCTGCTCCAGGCGGTCGCGTTCGCCATCGCCGTCTTCGCGGACTTCCTGCTGCTCCTGTACGTCCTGACGCTGCTTCCGGACGTACAGCCGCCGCGCCGCCATCTGATCACCGCGGGGCTGATCGGCGCGGCCGGATTCGAGCTGCTCAAGCTGCTGCTCGGCGGCTACATGAAGGGCGTCGCGGCGAAGAGCATGTACGGCGCCTTCGGGGTGCCCGTCGCGCTGCTCCTGTGGATCAACTTCACGGCGAAGCTCCTGCTGTTCTGCGCCGCCTGGACGGCGACGCGGCAGCAGCGGCGTACGGAGGAAGAACAACAGCAGGAGCAGCGGGACCAGCAGAAGCAGGCGGACGGCGAGGGCGTCAGCGGCGGCTCTTCCGCCGCACCAGGTCCGGCAGCGGCATCCGGCGGCTGATCACGAACCACCCGGCGGCGATGAGCACGAGAACGCCGCCCACGACGCCGAGCGCGATGCCGACGCCGCCGCCCGACGCCTTGTCGGAGGCGTGCGCCACCTTCTTCGCCGAGTCCGCCTGGCTCTTGCCCGCTCCGGGAGCCCCCTTGCCGCTGCCCGTACCGGCACCCTTCGGAGCGACCAGCTCGCCCACCGGATCGACCTTGCCCGAGGCCGCGAAGCCCCAGTCCAGAAGGCGCTCGGTCTCCTTGTAGACCGCGTGCTGCTCCCCGGAGTCGGGGTTCATGACGGTCACCAGGAGCACCTTGCCGTTGCGCTCGGCGACACCGGTGAAGGTGTTGCCCGCGTTCGTCGTGCTGCCGTTCTTGACGCCCGCGATGCCCTTGTAGGCGTCGAGGCCGATGTCACCCGTAAGAAGTCGGTTGGTGTTCTGGATCGCGAAGGACTCGCGCTTCTTCTTGCCCTTGTCCTTGCCCTTCGTGATCTTCTTGGTCTCGCCGGGGAACTTGGCGGTGGCCGTCGAGCAGTACTCCCGGAAGTCCTTCTTCTGGAGCCCGGAGCGGGCGAAGAGCGTCAGGTCGTACGCGGAGGAGACCTGCCCCTTCTCGTCGTAGCCGTCGGGGCTGACCACGTGCGTGTCCAGGGCCTGCAGCTCTTCGGCGTGCGACTGCATGTCCTTGACGGTCTGCGGGACCCCGCCGTTCATCGCCGAAAGGACGTGCACCGCGTCGTTGCCCGACCGCAGGAAGACGCCGAGCCACAGGTCGTGGACCGAGTACGTCTCGTTCTCCTTGACGCCGACCATGCTGCTGCCCGCGCCGATGCCCGCCAGGTCGGAGAGCTCGACCTTGTGCTCCTGCGACTTGGGGAACTTCGGCAGGACCGTGTCCGCGAAGAGCATCTTCAGGGTGCTCGCGGGCGGCAGCCGCCAGTGCGAGTTGTGCGAGGCGAGGACCTCGCCCGTCTCGGCGTCGGAGACCATCCAGGAGCGCGCCGACAGCTTCTTGGGGAGCACGGGCGCGCCCGCTTTGAGACTCACCTGGGTACCGGGCTCGCCGAGCTTGGCACCGCCGACGGTCGACATCGACGCGGGCGGCTTGGGTTTGTCCTCGCCCCCCGGCTTGTCGTCCGCCCATGCGGGAGCTGTGGTCGACATGGTCAGCAATGCGGCGGAAGTGACCAACAAGGCGGTCTTTTTTACGGCAGGCACGGCGAAGAACGTACAGGGCGTCGCTGGGGAAGTCGCCGCCGAGGTCGCCGCCGAGGTGGTCTGTGTCACGGGCTCCCCGCGCCTCTCCCCGTCCCGCTCCCCACCCCGGCGCGGCCGCGGAATGGAGGCTCGCGATACTGAACGCATGAAGCTCAGCCGCCCGGTCTCCTGGTTCCTGCTCGCCTTCGGTGTGTGGAGCTGGTTCATCTGGATCACTTTCGTCAAGAACCTGTGGAAGGACGGCAGTGGGCTCGCCTTCGATGACGCAGGCGACCCGACCGCGTATTTCTGGGTGCACCTGACGCTCGCCGTCGCCTCCTTTGTCTTGGGGACGGTGGTAGGGGCCATCGGGTTGCGCGGAGTCCGTGCTCTGCGCCGTACGTCATAACTGTTCGAACACTGCCGAGGGGCGCGCTCCGTGGTCATCCTGTTCGTGTTGGCCGGTATCGCCGCGCTCGCGGCCCTTGCCGGAATGCAGTGGTACGCGTGGCGCCGCCTGGTGCGGGACACCACGGCCCGGCCCGGCTTCGCCCGGCGCGCGGGCGCGGTGGTCTTCGTCGCGGGGCCGCTGCTGATGTTCGCGGCGGTCGCGAGCGAGCGGGCCGGGGCGCCGTTCTGGCTCCAGCAGGTACTCGCCTGGCCGGGCTTCATGTGGATGGCGCTGTCGATCTACCTCGTGCTCGCGCTTCTGGTGGGGGAGCTCGTACGGCCCTTCTTCTTGCGGCGCCGTTCGAAGCCCGCCGCTACGGAGGATGCCGGTTCAGAAGAAGCCCCCTCCGTAGAGGCCGAAGAAGCCCCCGCCCCTGCTGCCCCCGCCGAACCGCGGCCGGAGCGGGTCACCCCTTCGCGCCGCCTCTTCGTCTCCCGGATCGTCGGCGGGACCGCCGCGGCCGTCGCCGTCGGAACGGTGGGCTACGGAACGTACGGCGTCCTGCGCGGCCCGCGGGTGAAGCGCGTCACCGTGCCGCTGGCCAAGCTGCCGCGCGGGGCGCACGGGTTCCGGATCGCGGTGGTCAGCGACATCCACCTGGGGCCGATTCTCGGGCGCGGCTTCACCCAGCGGGTGGTCGACACGATCAACGGCACCCAGCCCGACCTCATCGCGGTCGTCGGCGACCTGGTCGACGGCAGCGTCGAGGACCTGGGGCCCGCCGCCGCGCCCCTTGCACAGCTGCGTGCGCGGCACGGAACGTACTTCGTGACCGGCAACCACGAGTACTTCTCGGGAGCCGGGCAGTGGGTCGATCACGTACGCGAACTCGGCCTGCGCCCCCTGGAGAACGCCCGCACCGAACTGCCCGGCTTCGACCTCGCGGGGGTGGACGACGTGGCGGGCGAGAGCGAGGGGCACGGGCCCGACTTCGGCAAGGCCCTTGGCGACCGGGACCGCTCGCGGGCCGCCGTCCTGCTGGCGCACCAGCCGGTCGTCATCCATGACGCCGTCAAGCACGGCGTCGACCTCCAGCTCTCCGGCCACACCCACGGCGGGCAGCTGTGGCCAGGCAATTTCATCGCCGATCTGGCCAACCCGACGCTCGCCGGCCTTGAGCGTTACGGCGATACGCAGCTGTACGTCACGCGGGGCGCCGGTGCGTGGGGGCCGCCTGTGCGTGTTGGGGCGCCGTCCGACGTCACGGTCGTCGAACTGGCCTCCCGCCAGGCGTAATCGCGCATCGGTTCGACACTGTACGGGTCTGGCTGGATACAGTCGGGCCGGAGGGTGACGGTGTGACACGGAGTACTACCTCTGCGCAGCATTAAGTGTTGGAAGTGTGAGTAGTTCTTGGCGCTTTGGTGTGCCCTAGGGGGGAACGTTGCTGCGACGTCACGCCTTCCGGCTGCCACCGCATCCGGCATCGGTCTCCCTCGCCAGGCTCCGCGTGCACGACCATCTGGCCGCCTGGGGGCACAAGGAGGAGAGCGCTGCGCTCGACGACGCGGTGCTCCTCGTCTCGGAGCTGGTGACGAACGCCGTCTGCCACGGGCGCGTCCAGGAGCGGGAGTTCGAGGTCGCGATCACGGTGCTCTCCGACGGCGACTGCTTCATAGAGGTCTCCGACGAGAGCCCGGCCAGCCCGCAGCTGCGGGAAGCGGGCATCTTGGAGGAGAGCGGCCGCGGCCTGCGCCTGCTCGACAACATCGCCGAGGCATGGGGGGTCTGGCAACGGGGCCGGCACGGGAAGACGGTGTGGGCGCTGGTGCGGTCCTAGGGCCTGTCACCCCGCAGGCAGAGTGACCGTCACCGTCAGACCCGCCCCCGGCGCCGTCTCCACCCCCACCTCGCCGCCGTGCGCCGTCACCACCCCCTGCACGATCGCCATGCCGAGACCGCTGCCCGCACCCCCGCCCGCCCGGAAGAACCGGTCGAACACCCGCGCGGCGTCGTCCTCCGCGAGGCCGGGCCCCTGGTCGGCGACCTGCAGCCGCACCACCCCGTCCTGCCGCTCCACGCCCAGCGTGACCGGCGCGTCGGCGGGCGTATGGACGCGTACGTTGCCGAGGAGATTGCCCAGCACCTGACGCAGCCCGGACTCGTCGGCGCGTATCAGCACCGCCCCGTCGGCGCGGACCGTGAGCGGACGCTCCGGCTCCTGCACCCGCAGATCGTCGGCGGCATCCCGTACGAGACGGCTCAGGTCGACGTTCCTGAAGCGAAGTTCCGGCTGCTGGTCCAGGCGGGCCAGGGTGAGCAGCTCGTCGACGAGGCGGCCCATCCGGTCGGTCTCGGCGATGACGCGGCTCCACGCGCGCGTGCGTTCCGCCGGATCGCGCAGCATCCCCTTGTCGTACAGCTGGAGATAGCCGCGGATCGCCGACAAGGGCGTACGCAGCTCGTGCGAGGCGTCGGCGACGAAGCGGCGCAGCTGTGCAGAGCTGCGCTCGCGGGTGTCGAAGGCGGACTCGACCTGGTGGAGCATGGAGTTGAGGGCGACCCGCAGCTGCTCGGTCTCCATGGCCGGGGCCCGGCTCGACGGAACGCGCCTGGTCAGATCCCCCTCGGCGATGGCCGACGCGGTCTCGACCATGTCCTCAAGGGGGCGCAGCCGGTGGTGCGCGGAAATCATCGTCAGGACGGCGAGCAGCCCGAGCAGGACCACTCCGAAGGCGGCGTCGAGCTTGAGCGCCTTGTTGATGCCCGACTCGACGTCCTCCGTGTCCGCGGCCATCAGGACCGTCGTGCCGTCGGCGAGCTTCGCGCCCACCATGCGGTGGGCGTCGCCGTCCAGCGTGACGTCCCGGGGCTCGGTCTCGCGCGCGACCGTTCCGGGGTCGTCGACGGCGTCGGCCAGGGTGCGCTGGCGCGGGGTCGGGGCGAGCGTGCCGATGGAGACGGGGTCGCCGTGCCGGTCCACCGCCACGAACAGCGTGTCCCCGCGCGGGAGGACGCTCGCGCTCTCCCTGCCGCCCGGCGAGAGCTTGTCGAGGGCGATGCCCAGCTCGCTGAGCTGCTCGACGTCCTTCATGGTGAGCCCGGTGCTCAGGAGCGAACTGCGGGACTGCGTCAGCTCGGCGTCCACGCTGTCGAGCAGATAGTGGCGCATGCCCATGACGCTGACGCCGGTCGCCACGATCACGCCGAGGGCGAGCAGGGCGACGTTCACCCACGTCAGCTTGGCGCGCAGCGAGCTCATGCCGCGGTGCGCACGCCTCATGCCAGGCCGTATCCGACACCCCGCCGGGTCGTGATCACCGGCGGTCCCAGGGCGTTCAGCTTGCGCCGCAGATAGCTGATGTAGGTCTCCACGACGGTCGACTCGGCCGGGTGTTCGTACTGCCACACATGGCGAAGGAGTTGCTCCTTGGGCACCACGCGCCCGCCGTTGCGGACCAGGAAGCGCAGCAGGGCGTACTCGGTGGGCGTGAGCTGCGCCGAGCGCCCCGCCCGGCGCACCACGTACGTCGTCTCGTCCAGCTCCAGATCGCCGTGGCGCAGCGGCGGGCGCTGGGGGAGTACGTCGACGGACCTGGTGCGGCGCAGGACCGCGCCGATACGGGCGATGACCTCGTCGATGTTGAACGGCTTGGTGATGTAGTCGTCGCCGAAGCCGAGGGCGCCCACGATTTCCGCGGGCGCGTCCCGCGCGGTCAGGAAGAGCAGGGCCGCTTCGGGGTGCCGGTCACGCAGCTCCCTGGCCAGGGCGCGGCCGTCGCCGTCCGGCAGCATCACGTCCAGGAGCGCCACATCCGGCCGGGTGCGCCCGGCGAGCGCCAGGGCATCGCGCACCGTGCCCGCCACCATCACGTCGAATCGGTGGTAGCGCAGGGCGATGGCGAGCACGTCGGCGATGCTCGGCTCGTCCTCGACGACCAGGACGGTGGCCGCGGAGACCGGGCCGGTGGCCGCGGAGACCGGGCCGGTGGCCGCGGCGCCCGGTCCCTGCGGTACTCCGACATCTGTTCCCTGCTGGCCTTCGGCGTGGCTCATGCCCCCAGTATCGGCGCGCTCGTTGTACGAAGTCCCGGGCCGTGCCTTGGAGTTACTTGAGAATCATGGCCGCGCCGCGCTCCAGGGGCGCGCCGCCGCCGATGCTGAGGCTCCTGGACGCATGGACCCGGGGGACCTGACGACCCTTACGACCCTGACGACCCTGAGACGACACGGAGGAGGAGTGGATCGTGGCGGCATTGGCGCGGTGGTGCTATCGGCACCGTCTGGTGGTCCTTGTGCTGTGGGTGGGAGCCCTGTTCGGTCTGGGCGCCGCCGGAACCTCGGCGGGCACCGACTACTCGAATGTGTTTTCCCTGCCGGACACGGATTCCAAGCGCGCGTACGACCTGATGACGAAGGCCTTCCCGGAGAGCTCCGGAGACACCGACACGGTCGTCTGGCGCGTCGACGAGGGCGCTTCGGCCCGTGACGCGGACGTACGTTCGCGTATCGAGCCCGCGCTCAAGGAGATCGCCGGCATGGAGGGCGTCGGCGAAGTCGTGAGCCCGTACGCGTCCAGGGAGGCGGGCTCCGCACAGATCAGCGGGGACGGACGCATCGCCTACGCCAGGGTGACCTTCGCCGAAGAGGCGAACTCGGTCCCCAAGGACCTCGTCCAGGACGTCGTGGACACGGCTCAGGGCGCCGAACGCGCCGGCCTCCAGGTCGAACTGGGCGGCCAGGCGATCACCCGCATCCAGGAGCCGCCCACCGGCATCGCCGAGATGGTCGGCATCGCGGCGGCGGCCGTCGTCCTCTTCCTGGCCTTCGGCTCGCTCTTCGCGATGCTCCTGCCGATCGTCATCGCGGTCTTCGGAGTGGGCCTCGGCATGCTGTCGACGATGCTGCTCAGCCACGTCACGGACATCCCCGAAGTGGCCCCGCTGCTCGGCTCGCTGATCGGCCTCGGCGTCGGCATCGACTACGCGCTGTTCATCGTCACCCGGCACCGGCGCGGCATCCTGCGCGGCATGGAACCCGAGGCGTCCGCGGTGCAGGCCCTGAACACCTCGGGCCGCGCGGTGCTCTTCGCGGGCGGCACGGTGTGCATCGCGCTCGCCGGGATGCTGGTGATGAACATGCGCTTCCTGGACGGCGTGGTCATCGCGGCCTCCCTGACGGTGGTCCTGAGCGTCCTGGCGGCCATTACGCTGCTGCCCTCGCTGCTCGGTCTTCTCGGCCCGCGGGTGCTCAGCCGCAGGCAGCGGCGCCGGCTCGCCGTGACGGGACCGGAGCCCGCCGAGGCGAGCGGCCTCGCGGCGCGCTGGTCCTCGTACGTCCAGAGGCGCCCTCGCTCGACGGCGGCACTCGCCTTCGTGGTGATGGCCTTCCTGGCGCTTCCGCTGCTCTCCCTGCGGCTCGGTGCGACCGATCAGGGCAACCACCAGGAGTCGACGACGACCCGCCAGGCCTACGACATGCTGGCCGACGGATTCGGTCCGGGATTCAACGGCCCCCTCCAAGTAGTGGCCGAAGAAGCCGACACCGGGGGCCTGGTGGCGACCATCCGCGAGACAGAGGGCGTCGCGCAGGTGGCTGCCGCCCCGCCCGCAGAGGGAATCTCGGTCATCACCGTCGTCCCGACCACCTCTCCTCAGTCCGAGGAGACGGACCAGCTCATCGACCGGCTACGGGGAGACGTGATCCCCGAAGCCGGAGTCGAAGCCCATGTAGGCGGCGTGACCGCCATCTTCAAGGACTTCGCCGCGGTGACGGGCGACCGGCTGCCCTACTTCGTAGGAGCGATCATCGCGCTCGGCTTCCTCCTGCTGCTCATCGCGTTCCGCTCCCTGGTGGTGCCCCTGACGGCGGCCCTGATGAACCTGATCGCGGCTGCGGCGTCCTTCGGCGTCCTGGTGGCGGTCTTCCAGTGGGGCTGGGGCACGGAGATCCTCGGCGTCGGCAAGGAGGGCCCCATCACCGCCTTCCTGCCCGTCATCATGCTGTCGCTGCTCTTCGGGCTCTCGATGGACTACCAGGTGTTCCTGGTCAGCCGCATGCACGAGGAGTGGGTGCACACCAAGGACAACGCCCGCGCCGTGCGGGTGGGTCTCGCCGAGACGAGCAGGGTCATCAACTGCGCGGCCCTGATCATGATCTGCGTCTTCTCCGCGTTCGTCCTGAGCGGCGACATGGAGGGCGCGATGGCGGGCATCGGCCTCGCGGCGGCGGTCGCCCTGGACGCGTTCATCCTGCGCACGGCCCTCGTACCGGCCGCCATGCATCTGCTGGGCCGCGCCAACTGGTGGCTTCCGGCGGGCCTGGAGAAGCGCCTGCCGCACTTGGCGGTGGAGCCGAGGGAGGCGCCGGTGGAGCCGGTGGAGACGGTGGACACGGACGGGCCGGTACGTGTGCCCCACGCGCGCGTGGAGGAGCCCGACGGGGAAGGGGGCGCCTCCGTGGTGCACGGCGGCGCTTCCGTGGTGCACGGTTTCATCCGCACGGCGGAGGGCGAGCCGGTGCAGGGCGCGGTCCTGACCCTCCTCTCCAAGGGAGGCACCCGCCTGGACCGCGTCACGTCCCTCGCGGACGGTTCGTACATCGTCGCGGCTCCGTCCGCGGGCGCGTACCTCCTTGCCGCGACGGCTCCCGGGTACGCGGCCCGCGCGCGGCACGTCATGGTCGCGGACGGGCCGCTGGTGTACGACGTGGAGCTGGCGCAGGGCGAGATGGACGCGGTGAACTAGCGGCTGGGTCAGGCCCGCCCGGCCCGGACCCTCGGCAGCCCCGTCACGGACATCACCAGCGAGTAGAGCGAGGTCGTCGCCGCGATGAAGAGCCGGTTGTTCCTCGGCCCGCCGAAGGCGATGTTGGCGACGGCCTCGGGGACGGTGATCCGCCCGATGAGGGTGCCGTCGGGGTCGTAGCAGTGCACCCCGTCCCCGAATGCGGCGGCCCACAACCGCCCCTCGTCGTCGAACCGGATGTTGTCGAAGCCGGTCTCCTTCGACTCGGCGAAGACGACGCCGTCCGACAGGGCCGTCCCGTCCTCGCGCACGTCGAAGGCGCGGATGTGGCGGGCGCGTGAGTCGGACACGTACAACTGCCGTTCGTCGGGCGAGAAGACGAGCCCGTTCGGCCCCTCGAAGCCGTCGGCGACGATCCGCACGTCTCCGCTCACGGGATCGATCCGATAGACGTGGCAGCCATCGATCTCGGCAGCCGCACGATGACCCTCGTAGTCACTGGTGATGCCGAAGTCGGGGTCGGAGAACCACACCGATCCGTCCGAGCGGACCACGGCGTCGTTCGGGCTGTTGAACCGCTTGCCCTCGAAGCGGTCGGCGAGGACGGTGACGCTGCCGTCGTGTTCGGTGCGGGTGACGCGGCGGTTGCCCTGCTCGCAGCAGATCAGGCGGCCTTCGCGGTCGAGGGTGTTGCCGTTGACGTACCCGGCGTTCGAACGGAAGACGCCCACCGCACCGGTGGCCTCGTCCCACCGGAGAAGCCGGTCGTTGGGGATGTCACTCCAGACGAGCTGGCGCCAGGCGGGCAGGTAGAGCGGCCCTTCGGCCCACCGGCAGTCGTCGTAGAGCACTTCGAGCTTGGCGTCCCCGTTGGCACACCGCCCGGTACGGAAGCGCTCGTCCAGCACCTCGTACGACATCGGGACCTTCTGAGGAGACACTTGGGCAGGCATGACGACCCCTGTCTGATCTGACGGAATGAGAAAGTTACTGAATCACATCCTGTAGTACGAGGATACTGCAGTACGAGATATGGTTAACGTCAAGAGTGACCAAGTGACTGGCGGCCGGGCGACCGGGCGGACGACAGGAGCGCACCCCATGGACGACACCGACCGAGAGCTGCTCGCGCTGCTGCAACAGGACGCCGCCCAGTCGTACGCGAACCTGGGCAAGGCGGTGGGCCTGTCGGCGGGCGCGGCCCACGAACGGGTACGGAAACTGCGCGAGCGCGGGGTGATCCGCCGCACGACGGTCGAGGTCGACCCGGCAGCCGTGGGCCAGGGCGTACTGGCCTTCGTCATGGTCGACTCGACGGCGTGGATGGGGGACCGCGCGGCGGACTTCGCAGCGATCCCCGAGATCCAGGAGGCGCACGTCATCGCGGGCGCGGCAAGCGTCCTGGTGAAGGTCCGCACGGGCACGACGGAGCAACTCCAGGACGTGCTGCGGCGGCTGTACGGGATCGACGGGGTGAGCGGCACTCAGGCGACGGTGTCCCTGGAAACCTTCTTCGAGAGGCCGGTATCACCACTGTCGCAGGGGACGCCCTGACGCGCGGCCCCCCGCCCTCTAACTCCGAGCGAGCTCGGGCCGCTTGCGATAGTCGGTGAACCCCACGACGTTGCCCCACGGATCGGCGACCTCGACGGTCCACCCGGTGGCCACGGAGGCGGCGGGGGCGAGCGGCTTGAGCCCGGAGGCCTCCAGGGCCCGCCCGGCGGCCCGCGCGTCCCCCACCTCGAGCCACACCCGCGGCGCGGACCACGCCACCGGCCGATGCTCGACCCCGTCCTCCACCCGCAGCAGAATCCCCGGCGTCTCCTTGCCCACCTTCAGGATCGCGAGCCCGATCTCATCGATCCGATGCGTCACGGGAAACCCGGCGCGCTCATAGAAGCTGACGGCTTCTTCGAGATCACCGACGGGAAACAGAACGTTGTCGAACCCGAGCAGTTCGATGGACTGCGCTTCGGCCGACGGGTCACCGGATTGACGAACGGACTGCTCAACGGACAGGCCGACCGACTGGTTGTCTGACATTCCGTCAGAGTAAGTCTCATGACCTGCCATCCGGCGTTCCACGAGCAGCCGTGCCCCGCCAGTGCGCCCATGTCACCCGGTTGGCGACACCGGGTGCGGCCGATCGGCGCCCGGTCGATCGAGAGGACCCACCGCTACGTCACCGCCTCGGACCGGCCCACGATTTACTTGCACCCGCCAGGGATGGTCTCCAGGGAGACGGTCTGCCACACGCCCTGCTCGGACTTGGCGAGCCTGGCCCGGTACTGCAGCACGGAGTCCGGGCTGTCGGGGGTGGCCGTGACCTTGTCGGTCCTGCGGTTCTTCGTGGACGACTTGCGCTCGTCGACGCAGTAGAAGAACACCGCTGTGTCCTTGCTGCTGACGTTGACCTTGGGGTCGTAGGCCTTGATCTCGCCGATCAGGCTGTCATCGGTCTCGACGAAGCTCTTGATCCACTTTCGGGCGGTGACGAGAGAGGTGCCCGAGTCGTAGAACGCCACCGCGTCCGACTCCGGGTTGCCCTCGATGATCGCCGCATACTTCGCCCGCAGCTCCTCCCTGCCGTCGTCCAGGACCGCCTGGAGCTTCGGGTCGCTGTTCGTCCAGCCCGCGAAGTCCGCTCGGAACTCGGCTGGGAGCTTTATATCCGGCCGCTCCGCCCCGCCAGGCTTCGCCGACGCGCCGGCGGAAGCCTCCGCGCCGCTGTCATTCACGGCTTTGGTCTTGCCGGAGGAGTCACCATCGCCCCCCGATCCGCACGCGGTCAACAGCAGGGCTGCGGACGCGGTCAGCGAGGCCGCCACGAGACGGACGGGGTGTTTCACTCTGGACTCTCCCGTGGGGTGGAGGCAACGAAAAGGCAGGGAAGGTTGCAACTGAACACGCGTTATCCGCAGGGCGCTTGGGGGTGCCGAATGGCCGACAGCTGAGGCCTACGGTCACGTACGAACGAGAAGGAACTCAGACGCGACGCGTGATGGTGTCAGGGATTCGGGGATTCGCAGGGGAGGGGTTCCCGCACACCTTTCTCCGGCGCTCTTCCGATGCGCCGAAAGCGGCGAAGTTCTCACGGGCTTCGCTCAGCGTCACCTGATTTGGCCCCCCGAGATATTCGTCGGCGTTGTGATCGTCCTGCCAGGCATCCTCCCAGCCGCACACCGGGCAGATTTCGAAGCGTCCTCGGGATTCGAGGGTGAGGAACCCGCAACAAAAGCACGCACGCTTCCCTGCTGCGTCAAATGATCGGCTCCCCATGCCGTCCCTCTCGTCCCTGCTGTGATGTCGTCTATCGGTTGACCGACTGGACTTCCTCGACGTCGATTGCCTGCGTCCCGTCGAACGTCCCGTTCGGAAGGTCGCCGCCGGTTCCGCCTGAGCCCTCCCAGGAGATTTCCCAGGTCAGGGAGGCCTTCATCTGGAACGGGGTGCCGTTGGTGGAGCGCAGGTAGGCGATGCCGCACGGCGGGTCCTGCTTCGAGGAGCCCTTCGTGTACGGAGTGCCGATGCTGCCGTCGTCGTTGATCTTGCAGTCGCCCGAGGCCGGGAAGGTCGTCGCGTCTCCCGTGCCGGGTTCCAGGTGGAGGGCGACGGGCTTGGCGGTGGTCTCCGCCCACAGACCCGTGCCGGGCAGCTCGGCACGGACCTTGACGTCCTCGAACGTGCCCTTGTCCAGCCAGACCCAGGTCGGCATGTTCACCTTGGAGGCGGCTTCCGGCTTCAGCTCGACCTTGGTGTCGGGGACCTTGATCTTGTTGTAGGCGTAGCTGGCCAGGACCTTGGGAGTGGGGGAGTTCGGGATGTCGGGGACTGTGTTGGCGTTCTGCCAGAAGAGGAGCTGCTCGCAGTCACGCGCCTCGAAGGTGTCCTCGACATCGGGGTTCATCACCCCTCGCCAGAACATGCCCTTCTTGCCGATGTTGTAGTTCTTGTACCCCTCGGCGCCGTCCGACTGGGTCTTCCCCTTCTCATAGTGGTCCACCATGAGTTCCTCGCCCCAGCCGAGGGACGGCGTCACAGGGACGGTCCCGGCGTCGCGGCCTTCACCATTCTTGACCTTCTCGACACCGGCCTTCAGCTCTTCGGGCGTCGCCACCGGCTCGTACCAGCAGGACGGGGGCTTCCAGTTCGGGTCGACCGGGGTGACGGTCTTGGCGGACGAACCGCCCCCGCCCCCCTTGCCGCCGCTGACCTGCTTAACCGTGACGCTCGTCCCTCCGGCCATGAGCGTATTGCCCGAGGCCCCGCCGGCGGGCTTGTTGGCCGGCGGCGCCGGCTGCTTGCCGGGATCGTCCCCGCCCCACGCGTAAGCGCTGGGGGAGAGCGCGACGAGCACTGCGGCGGAGGAGGTCAGGAGTGCCCCGAGCCTTGCGGTCTTGCGCAAGGTCATCAGCAGCCCCCGCGCTTCGTCGTGGACGAACTCGTCTTCCAGACACCG
The DNA here is from genome assembly GCF_050270335.1 of Streptomyces sp. NPDC059900. Classification (NCBI taxonomy): domain Bacteria; kingdom Bacillati; phylum Actinomycetota; class Actinomycetes; order Kitasatosporales; family Streptomycetaceae; genus Streptomyces; species Streptomyces sp. NPDC059900. Next base: position 24,539 of record NZ_JBNNJZ010000009.1, on the reverse strand, counting down.
TCCTTTGTGCGGTCGAGCCGGGTCTGGTACTGCACGCGCGGGCTCTGGCCCTTGGGCGTGCCCTCGACTTCCTTCGTCTTGAGGTTCTTCGTGAACCCCTTGCTCTCGTCCATGCAGTAGAACAAGATCCCCGAGCCGGTGCTGTTGATCCGCACCTGGGGCTTGGAGATCCGCGCTTCGCCGGTCAGGGTCAGGTCCTTGTCGACGAACCCCTTGATCCACTTCTTGGACGACGCCTCTGAGGTGGGGTTGTTGTAGAACTTCACGTACGACGCGTCCGGGTCGCCCTCGATGATGGCGGCGTGATCGGCGCGCAGCGCCTCCTTGCCGTCGTCCAGAATCGCCTGCAGCTTCGGGTCGCTGTTGGTCCAGCCCACGAACTCCATCTTGAACGAGCTCGGCAGCTTGATCGCCGGACGTCCGGCTTTGCCGGGCCCGTCGGAAGGATCGGCCGAAGCGGAAGCCTTCGAGCCGCCGTCACCCGCCCCCTCGATCTTGTCCGAGGAGTCCTTGTCGCCCCCCGATCCACACGCGTTCAACAACAGGGCTGCGGACACGGCAAGCGCGGCCGTCACTAGCCGGATGGGGCGGCGGTTCACTCTGGACTCTCCCGTTGGGTGGTGATGCGTGTGTGGGGGAAGTTGCAATCGAACACACGCTATCTGCGGGGACCTTGGGGACACCAACCGGATACTGAGGGCGTTTGTCCCGAGAGGCGCAGAAGGCCGTGGATCCCGCTCCCAAAAGGGAACGGGATCCGCATCAGGCTCTCGCGCTCACTTGCAGGCTCCCGGCTCCGTCTGGACCGTCGTGGTCTTCCAGACACCGTCGTCGGTCTTGCTCAGCTTGGTCCGGTACTGCACCAAGGCCGTCTTGGCGGGGGTGGTGGTGATTTCCCCGGTCTTGCGGTGCTTGGTGGAACCCTTGCTCTCGTCGACGCAGTAGAAGAGCGTTCCGGAACCGTCGGGGCTGATGCGGGGCTGCGGCTGGTAGACGCGCCCCTTGCCGATAAGGGTCAGATCGTCGTCCGTGAACTGCTTGATCCATGTAGTTCCGGTACGCAGTGCGTCACTGGTGTTGTAGAAGGTGAAGCCGTCGTACTGCGGGTCCCGCTTGATGATCGCGGAGTACGAGGAGAGGAGGCGTTCCTTGCCGTCATCCATGATGGCCTGGAGCTCCGGGTCCGCTGTTCTTCCAGCCGGTGAAGTCGACCTGGAAAGACTTGGGCAGCTTGATCTCCGGCCGCTTGGATCCGTCCGGCTGCGACGTTGTGCCGTTGGAGGCCGACGCCTTCTCGTCCCCGTCACCCGCCCCCTTGGCCTTGTCGGCAGTGTCGGCGTCGCTGCCGCCCGAACCGCACGCGGTCAGTAGCAGGGCAGCGGACACGACAATCGCGGACGCCATGAGACAGGTGGGGCGGTTCACTCTGGGCTCCCGTTCGGGGTGGGGGCAATGCGAGTGAACCCACGCTATCCCTGCGGCTATGCGTGGCCGCTTTCGAGGCGTATCGCCCTCAAGAGGGACGTGAGGGAAGCGGGTCGCAGGGGCAGGGTGATGGCAGGCTCATCGGATTCGCGCAGGTGCAGCGTGCTGTCCGGGGTGGCGGCAAGTTCGACGCAGTTGACTGGCCTCGCTGCTGGCGGAGTGGCACGCCCCGTACTCGAATGAGTGAGGCCGCGGGATTCCCGCTCGGTACGCTGAGGCGCAACGCGAGACTCCGTCGCATGGGAGCAATCATGAGCGCCGCATCCGGGAACGGGCTCGAGGACGAGTCGGCGTACCGCTGGCCGATCCCGCCCGCCGAGGGCTGGACCGCTGACGACCTCGACCGGATTCCGGGCCTCCCGCCGCACACGGAGTTGATCGACGGGAGTCTCGTCTTCATGAGTCCGCAGACCCGGTTCCACATGCGTTGCATGCGTCTGTTGGAGCACAGCCTCCTCCAGCAGGCGCCGGAGCATCTGGAAGTCGACCGGGAGTTCACGATCAAGCTGGATGCCAGGAACCGTCCGGAGCCTGACCTCCTGGTGGTTCCTGTCGAGGCTGCCACCGGTGCGCATCAGACCTGGCACAAGCCGGAAGACGTCCTCCTCGCCATCGAAGTGGCCTCCCCCGACTCCCGCGAGCGCGACCGTGAAGTCAAGCCCCGCAAGTACGCGGAGGCAGGCGTCCCGCACTTCTGGCGTGTCGAGCAGGACGAGGAGAAGGGGCTCCCGGTCGTCTACGTATTCGAACTCGACCCGGCCACGAAGGCCTACGGACTGATCGGCATCTTCCACGACCGGCTCAAGGCCTCCTCGCCCTTCGACGTCGAGATCGACCTGACCGCTGTCGACCACCGCCCCGGGCAACCGCGCCCCTGACGGCGAAGGCCCCGAGACGGCGAAAGCCCCGCCCCCAGTACGAAACCAGGAGCGGGGCCACCCGCGTATGACCGAAGAAGGTCTCAGAAGCGACGCGTGATCAGCGCGCGCTTGACCTCCTGGATCGCCTTCGTGACCTCGATGCCACGCGGGCACGCGTCCGTGCAGTTGAACGTCGTGCGGCAGCGCCACACGCCGTCCTTGTCGTTCAGGATCTCCAGGCGCTGCTCGCCCGCCTCGTCACGCGAGTCGAAGATGAAGCGGTGGGCGTTCACGATCGCCGCGGGGCCGAAGTACTGGCCGTCGTTCCAGAAGACCGGGCACGAGGACGTGCACGCCGCGCACAGGATGCACTTCGTGGTGTCGTCGAAACGCTCGCGGTCCTCAGGGGACTGAAGGCGCTCGCGCGTCGGCTCGTTGCCGGACGTCACCAGGAACGGCATGACGTCGCGGTATGCCTGGAAGAACGGGTCCATGTCGACGACCAGGTCCTTCAGGACCGTCAGACCCTTGATCGCCTCGACCGTGATCGGCTTGGACGGGTTGATGTCCTTGATCAGGGTCTTGCAGGCCAGGCGGTTGCGGCCGTTGATGCGCATGGCATCCGAGCCGCAGATGCCGTGGGCGCAGGAGCGACGGAAGGTCAGCGACCCGTCCATGTCCCACTTGATCTTGTGAAGGGCGTCGAGGACACGCTCCTTCGGGTCGATCTCGATCTCGAAGTCTTCCCACGTCGCGTCCGCCGAGACCTCGGGGTTGAAGCGGCGGATGCGGAAGGTGACCGTGATGTACGGGGAGTCGGCGAAGCCGGCCTCGGGCTTGGCGTCTTCCTTGTCGAGGGTCGGGGTTGCCATCAGTACTTACGCTCCATCGGCTGGTAGCGGGTCTGCACGACCGGCTTGTAGTCGAGTCGGATGGACTCGGCGCCGTCGTCGCCTACCTCGCGGTACGCCATGGTGTGGCGCATGAAGTTGACGTCGTCGCGGTTGGGGAAGTCCTCGCGGTAGTGACCGCCGCGCGACTCCTTGCGGGCCAGGGCCGACTGCGCCATGACCTCGGCCAGGTCGAGCAGGTTGCCCAGCTCGATGGCCTCCAGGAGGTCGGTGTTGAAGCGCTTGCCCTTGTCCTGGATCGAGACGTTGAGGTAGCGCTCGCGGAGCTCCGCGATCTTCTCCACCGCCGTCTTGATCGTCTGCTCCGTGCGGAACACCATGACGTTGGCGTCCATGGTCTCCTGGAGCTCCTTGCGGAGCTCGGCGACCCGCTCGTTGCCCGTGGCGTCGCGCAGGCGCTCGACCTGGGCGACGACGAGCTCCTCGGCGTTCTCCGGGAGCTCGACGAAGTCGTTCTTCGCCGAGTACTCCGCCGCGGCGATACCCGCGCGGCGGCCGAAGACGTTGATGTCCAGGAGCGAGTTGGTGCCCAGGCGGTTGGCGCCGTGGACGGAGACGCAGGCGACCTCGCCCGCCGCGTACAGGCCCGGGACCACCGTGGTGTTGTCCGCGAGGACCTCGCCCTCGACGTTCGTCGGGATGCCGCCCATGGCGTAGTGCGCGGTCGGCTGGATCGGGATCGGGTCCGTGTAGGGCTCGATGCCGAGGTACGTGCGCGCGAACTCCGTGATGTCCGGGAGCTTGGCGTCCAGCTGCTCCGGCGGGAGGTGCGTGAGGTCGAGGTAGACGTGGTCGCCCTCGGGGCCGCAGCCGCGGCCCTCACGGATCTCCGTGTAGATGGAGCGCGAGACGACGTCACGGGACGCGAGGTCCTTCATGACCGGCGCGTACTTCTCCATGAAGCGCTCGCCGTCCTTGTTGCGGAGGATGCCGCCCTCACCGCGGGCGCCCTCCGTGAGAAGGATGCCCATGCGCCAGATGCCGGTCGGGTGGAACTGGAAGAACTCCATGTCCTCCAGCGGCAGACCGCGGCGGTAGCAGGCCGCCTGGCCGTCACCGGTGAGCGTGTGCGCGTTCGACGTCACCTTGAAGAACTTGCCGGTGCCGCCCGACGCGTAGACCACGGCCTTCGCCTGGAAGATGTGGATCTCGCCGGTCGCCAGTTCGTAGGCGACGACGCCCGCGCTCTTCTTGACGCCGTCGACCTCCACCAGGAGCTGGTCCAGGACGTAGAACTCGTTGAAGAACTCCACGCCCTCCTTGATGCAGTTCTGGTAGAGCGTCTGGAGGATCATGTGGCCGGTGCGGTCGCCCGAGTAGCAGGCACGGCGGACAGGAGCCTCGCCGTGGTTGCGGGAGTGACCGCCGAAACGGCGCTGGTCGATCTCACCCTTGGGCGTACGGCCGAAGGGCAGGCCCATCTTCTCCAGGTCGAGGACCGCGTCGATGGCCTCCTTCGCCAGGATCTCGGCGGCGTCCTGGTCGACCAGGTAGTCGCCGCCCTTGATCGTGTCGAAGGTGTGCCACTCCCAGTTGTCCTCCTCCACGTTGGCGAGCGCGGCGGCCATGCCGCCCTGCGCCGCGCCCGTGTGGGAGCGGGTGGGGTAGAGCTTCGTCAGGACCGCGGTGCGGCTGCGCTTCGTCGACTCGATCGCCGCGCGCATGCCCGCGCCGCCGGCGCCGACGATGACAGTGTCGTACTTGTGAATCTTCACTGGGTTCGCCTCGGCTTTAGCGGATGTTCGGGTCGAAGGTGAAGATCACCAGCGTGCCCAGAAGGATGGTGAACACCGTGGCGGTGTACAGCAGGCCCTTGAGCCACAGGCGCGTGTTGGCGCGCTCCGCGTAGTCGTTGATGACCGTGCGCAGGCCGTTGGCTCCGTGCAGCATCGCGAGCCACAGCATCAGCAGATCCCAGACCTGCCAGAACGGGGAGGCCCAGCGACCGGCGACGAAGGCGAAGCCGATCTTGCTCACGCCACCGTCGAGCACCAGCTGGATCAGCAGGTGGCCCAGGACCAGGACGACGAGGACGACGCCGGACAGGCGCATGAAGAGCCATGCGGCCATCTCGAAGTTGCCGCGGGTCGAGCGCGGGGTCTTGGAGGTGCGCTTGCGCGGGGCCTCGATGAGAGGCGCCGGGTTGTCGGCGTCGTAGAGCGAGGCGCCTTCGACGGGGCCCACTCCGGACCCGCCGGACTTCTCGAGCGTGGTGTCGGACATGTCTGGCGTCAGCTCCCGAAGACTTCGCGGACGGCGTGGCCGAGGACCGGGTAGAGCGCCCCCACCATCAGGACGACCCAGATGCCCACGACGGTCCAGAGCATCTGCTTCTGGAAGCGCGGGCCCTTCGACCAGAAGTCGACGGCGATGACACGCAGGCCGTTCAGGGCGTGGAAGAGGATGGCGGCCACCAGGCCGTACTCAAGGAGTGCGACGAGGGGGGTCTTGTAGGTGCTGACGACATCGTCGTACGCCTCCGGGGAGACGCGGACGAGAGCGGTGTCCAGCACATGCACGAACAGGAAGAAGAAGATGAGGACGCCGGTGACTCGGTGAGCCACCCAGGACCACATTCCTTCCCGGCCGCGGTACAGCGTTCCAGCCGGCACGGCAGAACCCTCCGGGAGCGGGGATTGGGGCCAGCCGGCTTGGGTGGTCGGACGGGCCCGGCCGGGTACGGTCCACCGGCCGCTCGTCATCGTATCGACGAGTTGTCGGTTCGCTCGCGCGGGGTAGCCAGGTGTGATCAAACAGGCAATCAAACAGGCACGTACGGGCTATTCAGGTCGTGCACCAGACGGGTGAGTCGCCCGCGGGCCAGTTTCCTCAGTTCTTCGGTCGCCAGGACCCGCTCTTCCTCCGGGTCGTTGGTGAGCCGCGCGCGGATTCCGGCGAGCAGATGATCGAGGGCCTGGCTCGGCGGGACGTCGTCCAGACAGATCACGAAGACGTGCCCGAAGCGGCTCTCGTACGCGGCGTGCGCGGCCCGCAGGGCGGTGTGGGCGGCGGTGTAGGTGCCCTGCCTGGGGAGCACGGGACGCAGAGGTTCGCAGGCCAGAGCCTCGTAGAGGTCCGCGAGCGGGAGGTCGTACGCCGCTTCGTCACAGGCGGCGAGCAGGGCGTCCAGGTCGGGGTACGGCCGGTGGGCGACCAGGCGGCGGGCCCAGAGGTGGCTGCCGCAGCAGGTGAGCAGCGCGGCTTCGGCGGCGCCGGGCTCTGCGGCGTTCAGTTGCTCCGGGACGGGTGGCGAACTGTGCGTGGGCAGCGGGGGCTCCAGGGCAGGGGGCATCGATGAGGGGCTGTGGGGGTTTTGTCGTAACGCTAGCGAGGTGTGGTGACCAGTGGCGGACGGATGCGTTAAATATCACCCGGATGGGAGAGTTTCGTTTCGCGTGGTGGACGGGGTGGCCGCGGGCCCCGCTTTACCGTGGGCGGATGCTGGCTCTGACTGCTGATGTCCGTAGCGCCCACCTGCCTGATGTCCACAGCGTCCATCTGTCTGATGCCCACAGCGTTCTCCCGCCTGATGTCCACAGCGTCCATCTGTCTGATGTCCGCAGCGTTCTCCTGCCTGATGTCCGTAGTGCCGGGACCGCCCCGCTCCGGGGCGGCGACCAGTGATCCCCCGCCGGCTCGCCCTCGGCGCCGCGGCGGTCGCCGCCGGGGCCGCCGCCCTGACCGTGGCCGTCTGGCCGGACGGCGGGGGCGGCGGGGACGGGTCGCCGTCCGCCGGTACGGCTGCGCCGTCCGAGAGCAGGTCCGCCTCGCCGACCCCCTCGAAGTCGTACGCCCTGTCCAAGACCCCCGCCACCATCCCCGCCGTACGCGAGCACAAGGCGGCGCGCGGGCCGGGGTGGAAGCCCGGGGGCGGCGGGCGCGTGGTCGTCGGCGACGACGAACTCGCGGACGAGGGCAAGCTGCTCGCCGGTGAGCTGAAGCTCAAGTACGCCGGTGACGCCGACCCGCGCAAGGGAGACGTGGAGCTCGCGCTCGCCCCCGGGGACGCGGATGCCTCCGAGGGCAGGGACGAGTCGTACACCCTCTCCGTGAAGGCGCAGCGCGTGAAGATCAGCGCCCCGGAGGAGGCGGGCGTCTTCTACGGGACCCGCACCCTCAAGCAGGAGGTGCACGGCGGGAGGACGGCGCCCGAAGGCGTCGTACGCGACCGTCCCGCCAAGCCGCAGCGCGGATTCATGATGGACATCGCGCGCAAGCACTTCGACGCGAAGTGGATCGAGGACCGCATCCGGGAGCTCGGCGACCTCAAGTACAACCAGCTCGGCCTGCACTTCTCCGACGACCAGTCCTTCCGAATCGAGTCGGACTCGCACCCGGAGATCGTCTCGCGCGATCACCTCAGCAAGGCCCAGGTCCGCGGCATCCTCAAGCTCGCCGCGAGCCGCCACATCACCGTCGTGCCCGAGATCGACTCGCCCGGCCACCTCGGAGCGGTCATCGCCGCGCACCCCTCGCTCCAGCTCCGTGACACCCGCGGCGTCGCGTCGCGCGGCGCGGTCGACATCTCGAAGCCGCAGGCGGCGGAGATCATCGACGACCTCCTGGAGGAGTACGCGGACCTCTTCCCCGGCCGCTACTGGCACCTCGGCGCCGACGAGTACCAGGCCCTCACGGTCAGCAACCCGGAGGCCAGCTATCCGCAGCTGGCCTCCGCGGCCCGCGACAAGTACGGGTCCGGCGCCCGCATCCAGGACCTGGCGACCGGCTGGCTCAACGACCGCGCCGAGACCATGCGCCCCTACGAGCGCGGGCTCAGGGCGTGGAACGACGGATTCTTCCGCGGCGGCACCGAGAAGGCCGACGACGACCTCACCGTCGCGTACTGGACGGGCAAGGAGACCGGGGCGAGGGAGCCGACGGAGTATCTGAAGGAGGGCCGCGATGTCGTCAACTACAACGACGAGTACCTCTACTACGTCCTCGGCCAGCCCAACGACTTCCGCTATCCCACCGGGCAGCGGATCTACGAGCAGTGGACCCCGCGCGTGATCCGCGGGACGAAGCCGGTGAGCGCGGACTACGACGACCAGATCCTCGGCGGCTCCTTCGCGGTCTGGTGCGACCTGGCGAACTCGCAGACGCAGGAGCAGGTCGCGCAGGGGATCCGGATGCCGCTGCGGGCGACGGTCCAGAAGCTGTGGGACTCCCGTACGCCGGGCCCCTCCTGGGGCGAATTCGTGAAGCTGGCGGACCAGGTGGGGTAAATCCCGGAGGCCGCCGGCGCCCCGGGGAGGGACGCGGGCGGCCTCTGCGGCGCCCCGGGAAGGGCGCGGGCGGCCTCTGCGGTGTGTCTGTGGCGGGCTGCGGTGTGTCGGTGGCCGGCCCGAGCGGCCCGATGGGTCCACGAGTTCCGTTTTCGGCTCTTTGGCGGCGAACTGGTGGCGAACTTGCTTACATCTGTGGTGTATTCGGCCAAAGCCGACCACGGCCGTCGTGCGCGGCCGTCGAGCGCAGTTGAGCAGATTCGAGTACACGGGGAGACGCGGCATGGGCTACTGGGGCTATTACGTCGTGGGCAGGAGCGAGCGGCCGCTCGTCGAGCTCGCGGCAATCGCGAGCGTGCGGGACGAGCTCAGCCTCCTCGTGCAGCGCGACGACGGCTGGCAGGTGTGGGAGGTGCCGGGCGGCGACGGCGCGCGCGATGTCGGCAACATGAACACCCTTGCCCTGGAGACAGGTTCGCCCGCCCTCTTCGGGTACGTCATGGACAGCGACTGCGTGGTCGTGGAGGCGGCGGCCCCGGAGAGCGGCGCGTGGACGACGTGCCTGGCCCGCGAGGCGATGAACGGCTACCTCGGCGACGACGGCCTGAGCCTGGACGACTACTTTCTTGAGCCCCGCGACGCGGCGGAACGGGCGGTGTCGTGGGCGGCGGAGGCGGGCAGCACGGTGACGGCGGGACCGCTCCTCGACGTACTGAACGCCGCGGCCGAGCCATCGGCCGAAGAGCTCTTCTTCCGCTTCCTCGGGCGGCTCGGCGTGGTGCCGCAGTGACGTTCCCGGCGGTCCGGGCGCAGTAGGGGACGAGCAAGGCAACGCAACGCAACGTCACCTGCACTGTCGCACTTCGCACTGTCCGCAACGGAAGGCGTACACCATGGGCGGCCCGGGACTGAGTCCGAGTCTGAGTCTGGTCGAGTTGATAGCCGACGCCGACGAGAGGGGCCTGGCGGCCAGCGGGCTCGCCTGCCTCGACCGGTGCGTACCGCTGCTGGGCGGCAGCGACGAGGTGCTGCGCCCGCTGTGGGGGCGCCTCGCGGAGGGCAGCGCCTGGGACACGGCGCTCGCGGAGGCGCGGGTGGCGCTGGGCGGCGCGGACGTCCTGGAGGACTCCTCCGCGGACGAGGCCATCACCCTCGCCTACCGGATGCTGGGCGCGGCGCCCTCCCGGCGCACCGCCGCCGAACTGCGCGAATGGGCCGACGCCTGCTCCGTCGCGGCACTGCAGATCCACCGCCTGCTGGACCCGGTGCCGGACGACTCGACCCGGCTGCACGCACGCCGGGAGGGCCACACGGAGGGAATGCCACCACTGGTGGCCGCGGAACTGCGACGCCAGATCCGAATCCTGGAACTCCTCGCCACCCCCGGCGCAGCCACGAGCACGGCCGGCCTGCGCCAGGCACTCGACGTCTCCACGGAGGGCCGACGGGTACTGCGCGCCGTTGTCTCACGACGGGTGCGGGGGAGCCGGGTCTGACTACCCGGGGGCCTTACTCGGCGGAATCGGCGGTGCAGGTGGCCCTCCCGTAGGAGCCGAACGCGGTTGCCCGCTGCTTGTGCTCACCCCGGACCGCCAGGGAGCAACTTGCCTGGCCGCCCTTCTTGCCGAGCTGGATGCTGACGGCCGGGTCCTTGCCGAGCGGCACGCGCACCGTTTTTCGCCACGGAAGTTCAACGCCCTTCTCGACAGTGGCGCTGCCCTCCGCGCTCCGTGCCAGATACGAGACGCTGGCCAGTCCTGTGCCGGTGATGTCGTAGGTCACCGAGGCGGTGGGCACCGGGCGTTCCTCCGGCTGGTCGTCGCCGAGGAAGCCCCACGCGACGAATGCCGTGCAGAAGACGCCGAGCAGCGTCGTGCCCACGGCTATCACGCGCCGATTAGAGATCTCGCCGACTGTCTCGTATTCGCTGTCCATTTTCCCTGCCCCCATAGGTGATTCGAGCCAGTGGCAGCCCTGTGAATCCGGTTGGTTATACAACACCTTCGCGAGTGTTCACCAGGGTGGGAATATAACGGACTTATCACCTGCCGAATTGATCGGCTGCTGGCGATGGATCACCGATTGTCCGTAATGCCACGGCGGTTGACGCCGCGTCGAACAACTGCGTAGAACTCTCGCCTGCTACTTGATCCATGCTTCTGCGCCGCTCCTGGAATTCCTCGAGCGGTACTCGATCCTGCCCTCTTTCTTTTCGTGCGGGCGAGCTGCGCGAATTTACGAAAGAAGGCTCCGGAAGGGTAGTCGACACGGTGAGAAACAGTTATCGAAGGCTGCTGGTCGGCCTTGTCGCGTCGGCGGTGGTGGGCGCTGTGCTGCCTGCGGCCGCCCACGCGGAGGAGAGATCGGCGCCCGTGCGGGCGCCGGCGGCGGACGAGGGCCCTGCGAAGGGCCCCAAGATCCCGAGGACCCCGCCCCGGAAGTACCCCACCAACTCCCGCGACCCTCAAGTCACCTACGGCGCGGGAGGGACCACCCTCAACGCCCCCACCGTGGTGCACGCCACCGGCCCCGAACTGTCCTGGCCGAAGTACGTATCCGGAAAGGGCAAGGGCGACGACCTGGTCGGATACCAGCTGCACCGCTCCACCCGCGCCGACTTCAAGGTGACCCGCGCCACTCTCGTGGCCCCGCTCGGCAAAGGTGCGACCTCCTACAGGGACACGACCGCCGAGCCGACCCGCGCGAACAGCGCGACGGAGACCGGGCGCCACTACTCGTATCGTCTCCTGGCGGAGACCAGAGACGGACGATTACTCGCCTCGCCCGCGCGCCGTGTGGGCGTGCCCAAGGCCGGACACACGCTGCGGATCTTGCGGGCGGGGCAGTCCGACGCCACCCTCTCTTCCGCCAAGCCGGGTGTGAACCTAGACGAGAAGTGGCTGAGCGTCGGAGCGGGCGACGGTGTCTACGGCACGACCCGCGCGGCCCTGAGGTTCCCGACCTTCGGTGTTCCCAAGAAGGCGACCGTCCTCCAGGCCGAGCTGCGCCTGCGGGAGACCGGGCAGGGGGCGGCCAAGGCTCGGCTCATCGAACTCAGCCCGCTGAAAAGCGAGTTCAACGAGAAGTCCGCCACCTGGAAGAAATCGACCTCCAAGACCCCATGGTCCGCGAGCGGCGGTGACGCCTCGGCGGCCGTCTCCGACACCACCGGCCAGGGCGGGGCGTACGCCTGGGACGTCACCTCGCTCGCCCGTCAGTGGGCCAAGCGCCCGAGCACCAACAAGGGCGTCCTCCTGAACGCCGCGGATGAGCCGCCTTTGACGTCAAAGGACGCTGAGCCCTCAGCGCCCCGGCGGCACAAGCCCACACGCTTCCTGTCGAGCGAGGCGGCCGACGCGGCACAGCGGCCCCAGCTCCGGGTCATCACCGCCGAACCCACCCCCTGGGACACGTACTACGCACCGGACACGCCCACCCGCATGTCCGAGAACAACACGTATCCGGTGGAAGTGACGGTCGCCAACACCACGACCACCGCCTGGCCCGCGGGCGAGCGCGCGCTGTCGTACAAGTGGTCCCTGCCGGACGGCACGGACGCCACCACCGCCGACAACCAGCTGAAGGCGGACATCCCGGCCCTCGCTCCCGGGGCCACCGCCACCGTCGAGGCGACGGTCAAGTCGCCGTACACCGCCGACGGCAACCGGCGCTCCGGCTACACGCTCACCTGGGACATCCTCAACAAGGCCGACAACAGCTGGCTCTCCCAGAAGCCGGGCATCGGAGGTCTGGAGCAGGCGACCGCCGTCGAGGACCCGACCGCGGACCGCGTCGGCATGGAGAAGCAGCACGCGTACACGGGCAAGAACACCGGCGCGGGCTCGACCCTGATGGGCAACCTCGGATCGGGCAACGCGGTCTGGTCGTACAACGCGTTCACCAACCCCGGCCGCGGAATCAACACCTTCGCGCGCTTCACCTACAACGCCCAGGACTCCTCCGACAGCCAGCTCGGATACGGCTGGTCGGCGCAGGCGGCGGGCCCGCTGCGGCTCGGCGCGATGCTCGACTTCCACCCGGACGCCGACCCCGGCGAGGCGTACGTCATCGACGGTGACGGCACGCAGCACCTGTTCCGGAAGCAGGGTGACGGCAGCTGGAAGCCGTCGGCGGGCTACCACTACCGGCTCACCTCCAAGCCGGACGTCGTGAAGGTCTGCCAGACCGGCAGCAGCCCAGAGGTCCCGGACGCCTGGACCCTGACCCGTCCCGACGGCACCCGCTTCGTGATCGGCTGCGACGGCTACCTCACCTCGGTCGTCGACAAGAACGGCAACACCCAGACGTACGTCTACGAGGTGCGCGACTCCGGCAACCGCTGGGTGAAGTTCCTCAAGGAGATCAAGGACCCGGCAGGTCGCAGCTCCCTGAAGCTCGACTACTACGGGGCCGGCGACGCGACGTACGACTACATCGACGATAAGAGCGAGAAGGCCACGGGCACGGACCTGTGGAACCCGAAGATCTACGACCACCTGAAGTCCATGACGGACATCTCGGGCCGCAAGCTCTCCTTCCTCTACACGGAGAAGGGCCACCTCGGCCGCCTCACGGACGGCGAGGGCACGGCGCAGCCGAAGGTCTTCTCCTTCGGCTACGAAGCGGCGCAGGGCAACAAGAACACGAAGCTGACCAAGGTCACCGACCCTCGTGGCAACGCCACCGACGTCGAGTACGGAGACGGCCCGGAGTCCAGCTGGTCGGTCAAGACGATCACGGACCGGCAGCGCGCAGCCACCGGCTTCACGTACACGTCCAGGACGGACGGAGGCACCGAGGCCAAGGTCACCGACGCCGAGAAGAACGCGACGACGTACGCGACGGACGCACAGGACCGTCCGGTGCAGGTCACCAACGCCAAGTCCGAGAAGACCAGGATGACGTGGGACGCCGACCACAACGTCACGCTCCTGGAGGAGAACAACGGAGCGAAGACGGCGTACTGCTACGACGAGAAGACCGGCTACCCGCTCTGGGAGCGCTCGGCGGAGGAGAACAAGGGCGGTGTGCCGGACGCCGCGGAATGCGCGCCGGGCAAGTCACCGGCCCACTCGGTCCGCTACGAGTACAAGACCCGTGCGGACGGCTACTCGGCAGACCTGATCAAGAAGACCTCGGCGGAGAGCCGTGTCTGGCAGTTCGACCATGACGCCAAGGGCAACCTGAAGACGGTTACGGACCCGAAGGGCGTCGCCTCGTCGGAGGACGGCGATTACACGACGTCGTACGAGTACGACGCCTACGGCCAGTTGACGCGGGCGACGGACGCCAACGGCAACCCGACGGCCTACAAGGACTTCGTCGCGGCGGGCTACCCGCGCACCACGACGGACGCCCTGGCGAAGATCTCGACGACGGAGTACGACGCCAGGGGCCAGGTGACCGAGGTCGTCGACGCGCTGGGCAAGAAGACGACCCAGACGTACGACGCGTTCGGCCGCCCACTGGTGTCGAAGACACCGAAGGACCAGGCAGCGGGCGTCTTCATCACGACGCCGGCTCCCGAGTACGACGCGAACGACAACGTCACCAAGTCGACGGCACCGAACGGCGCCGTCTCGACAGCGAGTTACGACAAGGCCGACCAGATCCTGACGGCCACCGCGCCGAAGGACACGGACACGTCCGGTGAGCGCAAGACGGCGTACACGTACGACAGCGTCGGCAACCTCAAGACGACGACGGAACCGAAGGGCACGGCCACGCCCTCGAACCCAGACGACTACGTCACGACGAACCACTACGACGCGATCTACCAGCTCGAATCGGTGGTCAACGCCAAGAAGGACAAGGTCAGCTACGTCTACGACGGGGTCGGCAACCCGGTCCGTGTCATCGACCCCAAGAAGAACGCGACTCCTGACCCGGACGATTACACGACCAAGACCGACTACGACATGAACCACCGCGTCGTGGCCGTCGCTGACGCGGCCGGGCGCACGGTCAAGCAGTCGTACGACAAGGACTCCCTGACCGTCTCGACGACGGACGCGGAGAACAACACGACCCGGAACCACTACGACGAGCGCGGCAAGCTCGCGGTGGTGGAGGCCCCGCACGAGGGCACGACGGTCCGTACGACGAAGTTCGGCTACGACGAGGTCGGCAACCAGATCAAGGTCTTCACGCCGCGCGGTGTGGCGACTGAGGGTGAGCCCGACGACTTCGTCGCCGAGACGACGTACGACCCCCTGAACCGCCCCTCCCGGCAGATCCAGCCGTACGACCCGAAGGACCCTCGCTACAACAAGAAGGTCTGGTCGGAGACGACGTATGACGCCGTGGGGCGGGTGCAGAAGACGTCGATGCCGCCCTCGGAGGGCGAGAGCACCCGCAACGACACCACATACGGCTACTACGACAACGGCTGGGTGAAGACGTCGCTGGACGTGTGGGACATCCGCACGACGTACGACTACAACGCCTTGGGCCAGCAGACGGCCCGCCAGCTGACGTCGGCGGGCGGCTCGACGAGCCGGACCATGCGGTGGGGCCACTACCCCGACGGCAAGCTCAAGTCGCGTGACGACGACGGCATCCCGGTGGGGGCCAACGAGCTGGTCGCGTACGAGTCGCAGGTGACCGGGGGCAAGGGAACGAAGTCGTCCCCGCACACCTGGAAGCTGAACATCGCGAAGGCCGGCAAGTACACGGCGTACGAGCAGTCCGAGCAGTCGGGGGAGTGGACGAAGCTCGGGGCGGCGACCACCTACAAGAAGGGCGAGAACGCCGACCTGAAGGCGGCCGCGGACACCGTGAAGCTGGTCCGCGACAACTCGGCGGAGAAGGCCGCGGACACGGAGCGCAAGCGCTTCGCGTACGCGTACGACGTCAACGGCAATCTCACCTCGATCGACGACACCTCGACCAGCACGAAGGTCGACGCGTACACGATGTCGTACACCGGCCTGAACCAGGTCGAGAAGGTGGCGGAGGCCCTGGCGGGCCAGGAGAAGAAGACCACCTCCTACACGTACGACGCGAACGGCCAACCGGAGACGCTCAAGCACCCGGACCAGTACGCGAAGTACACGTACGACCTGCGTGAGCTGGTCAAGACGGCAACGGTGGGCAAGTCCGCGTCGGATGCCTCCCCGAAGGTGACGTCTTACGACTACACCTACCGGGGCGAGCGGAAGACGGAGACCAAGGCCAACAAGAACACCGTCGACTACGTCTACTACCTGGACGGGGCGCTCAAGTCCCAGACGGAGAAGAAGCCGGGCAACGGCGCGCTGGTCTCGTCCCACACCTACGCCTATGACGCCAACGGCAACAAGGCGCAGGACGTGGCGAAGAAGATGAACGCCGACGACCACGCGAAGTACGTGTCGTCGACGACGGCCTACACCTACGACCCGGCGGACCGCCTCGCGAAGTCGACGCGTACGGGCGACGGGGCAGGCACCGAGACATACGTCCACGACGACAACGCGAACGTCATCTCGCAGACGGTCAAGGGCAAGACGACGACGTTCGGCTACGACCGCAACCGTCTGCTGAAGACGACGACGGGCGGCGCATCGGCCTCCCACCTGTACGACGCCTTCGGCCGCCAGGAGTCGGTGACGGCGGGCGGCAAGGTCATCGAGCGCAACGGGTACGACGGCTTCGACCGCGTGAAGCAGCACGAGAAGGCGGACGCGTCGACGGGCGCTTTGAAGACGACGAAGTACGCGTACGACCCACTGGACCGCACGTCGTCACGGACGGACGCGGGAGGCAAGTCGACGGACTACACCTACCTCGGCATGTCGGGCGAGGTCCTGGGTGAGGAGGTCGCCGGCAAGCTGACGAAGTCGTACCAGTACGGGCCGTGGGGCGATCGCCTCTCACAGGTGAAGCACGCGGCGGACGGCTCGGCCGGGGAGTCCACCTTCTACGGCTACAACAGCCACACGGACGTCGAGACGCTGACCGACAAGGACGGCAACACGAAGGCGACGTACGGCTATTCGGCGTACGGCTCGGATGACTCCGCCGACTTCACGGGCATCGACAAGCCGGAAGCGGGCAACCCCACGAAGGAGTCGTACAACCCGTACCGCTTCAACTCGAAGCGCTGGGACGCGGCTTCGGCGACGTACGACATGGGGTTCCGCGATTACAGTCCGGGGCTCAATCGGTTCACCACTCGGGATATGTATAACGGGGCTCTTTCGGACATGGACCTGGGTGGCGATCCTCTTACGGGGAATCGCTATGCGTTTGCCGGGGGGAACCCGACGAGCCTGATCGAGCTCGACGGACACCAGACCGACCCCGGAAATCCCAGTAAGACCTGGTCCCCGCTGAGCTTCCTGAAGGACGCCCTGGGAGATGTCTATGTGGACGCCAACGCAGTACCTCATCTCGTTTCGAAAGATGGCGACTCGGACTCCACTAGGCAAAGTCTCGCACATATGAACACCAAGCTTGTGGCGAGTGGTCAGGCGTACGACATGAGCACCGGGAACGGTTCCCGCTATCTGTTCCAGGACGCCGAAAGGGCAATCGTCGCAAAGGGGACCATCATGGGTGTGGACGGGAAAGAGACAGTCAGGGGAACGACCTCCGACATCATCAAGGTCACCTGGAAATTGGGGGTGATCGCCAGTGTGGAGTCGGTCGACGACACGACCTCTACATCGTCGAATATCGACGACATAGCCGGAACCATTAAAAACAAGATGCTGGGAGGAAGGAAGCAGCAGACGCAGCACGTGGTCTTCAACGCCACGAGCCGAGAACAGGCAGAGAAGGTGTCGAAACGGTTCGCAGGAAATGCGAACGTACGAGTGCTTCACCTGGATTCGGGGTTCGACACCGGCGAGTTCGGGAGCCGCGCCCCGTCCCCGAACGGCTCGCCGGGCGTGCGGGGTGGCGGCGGAAAGGGAGGAGGAAGGTCCGGAAAGCTCGGCGGTAAAATATTTGGCGGTATGGGAATTCTGGGCGAACTAGCTTTCTGGTACGACGCGTACAAGGTCACCCGAGGTGACAGCTGTGTCTGGCCTATGAGCTGCGGCGATACTCCGCAGGCGTAGGGTCCGACCTGCGCCGCCACCCCCCGCACTCTTGCGGGGGGTGGCGGCCCCTGGCATCCCGCCTTTGAACTCGCACAGAATGGTTGATTCAAATGGCTACCAATATCGTCACAGTGTGTTTGCCGCCCGTGGCGCCCGAGCGCGTCCATGACGCACTCGTGGAGGTCATGGCGCCGTACGACCAGAATATGGATTCCGGGGTGTCGGGGGGTGAGTGGCAGGGGGAATGGGACTGGTGGCACGTTTTCGGCGGTGACGACGAGAGGGGGCTTCGTGTCCGTTCCGGTTTCGAGGACGACCCGCGGATCATCCGTAACCCCGTATACAGAGAGGGTGAGAAGCGCCTCGGTACCAGGTCCCGTTGTGACGGAGGACCTAGAGGACTTCTGGACTTCGACACGGACCGAGCTGCTGCCGAAGAGAAGGCCCTCGCCACGTGGCAGGCCCTCAGCGCCCTCGCCGAGCGCAGCCAGGCGGCCAGCCCGCTGCGCGATTTCCTCGACCGCTTCGCGCGCGATGCGACCTATCCCGTGACGCAGGCGCGTCAGGACTACATGGAACAGCCCTTCATCCGGGCAGCCTTTGCGTCCGGTCTGATGACCTCGACAGTGGTGCAAGAGGCCGATGACCCAGTCGCCCGGCTTGAACTCGGGTGGGCTGAATTTCTGGAGAGAGAACGAAGCCGAGTTATCCCTACGGCGGCTCTGATAGGGCTCGACGGTAAGTGGCGGGATGATTCCTGTGTAGGGAACATTCGAGAAAGGTTCGCGAGGACGCTGGAATACTTGAGGTTCGCGGACCGGTATCTGCTGGGCCTGGATGCGGATGTTCTGGTGGTACGGATCCGTTTCCACTCATAGGGCTTTGAGGGGGAGAGGGGTAGACGCTCGAGCCGGGTGGATGGTTGTACGAGCCGGAGAAATTTACCGAGTGAGAATAGACACGGCTGGCAGCCGTCATGGTCGAGGAGCGGCTTTCGCTTGGTGGAGGGAGGGTGCGTCGCGCTCTCTCGACAGCTGAGCCGAAGGGGTGGGAGTCGTGGACGATGAGGGTAGAAGACAAGTGCCGGGAGCTGAGGAGATGCGGGGGCGGGCTCGCGAGTTCGTGGCTCGGGTGACCGTGCGGAATCGGTTGCCGCTCGACTTCTCCGTCGCGAGTCTGCGCGTGGTCGACTTCCTCATCGCGGGCCTGCGCAAGGGCGGCCGCGGTCGCGACGAGGTCGCCGGGGCACTCTTCGGGCTCGGCGCTTACGTAGGGGAAGTGCTCGTGCGTCGCGCCGGCGCCGTCTGGGTCGATTTCGACAAAGAACAGCGCGCCTACTTCGGACAATCTGTGGGTGTACGCATGCCGGACGGCCGCGTATGGAATCCACTGGGCAAAGTGATCAATTGCTTTGAAGCCGCCACAGATTCTGCCGAGAAGTCCCTGCAGACTTTCTATCTAACCCTGCCCGGCCGTACGCGAAATGCGGCATGATTCTTGACGCTTTGAGGGCACGGGCACGGTGAACAGTGTCAACGGGGTTAAGAGGAGAGCGTGGGGCAGGGTGGGGAACAGCGTTGCCGTGCAGGGGGCAGCGACGAGGAGCTGACGCGGGCCCTGGGGGGTGCCAGGGGCGGGGACGAAGCGGCTTTTGCCATCGTCTATCGGTGCGTTCAGCCGGGGCTTCTCGGGTATTTGCGCGGGCTTGTTCGTGAGGATGCCGAGGACGTGGCTTCCGAAGCGTGGTTGCAGATTGTCCGGGACCTGGGGCGGTTCCGTGGGGGCGGAGCCGACTTCCGGCGCTGGAGCGCAACCGTCGCGCGCCACCGCGCCATCGACCACCTCCGTCGTCAGAAGAGCAGGCCCCGTGCCTCCCTGCTGGAGTGGGACGCGTTCGCCCTGCCTGCCGCCGACGACACCGCCGGTGAGGTCGTGGAGTCGATGACCACCTCGCGTGTGCTGGGGCTTGTGGCGGAGCTGCCCCCGGACCAGGGTGAGGCAGTGCTGTTGCGTGTGGTGGTGGGGCTTGACGGCGCGGCAGCCGCGCGTGTTCTCGGGAAGCGCCCGGGGGCCGTGCGGTCCGCGACGTATCGAGGACTGCGACGGCTCGCACGGCAGCTGGAGGTCACGGGGCCTTCTCGACGCCGTACCACGGGCGGCGAATACGCCGTACGCAGGGAGAGACGGGTCTGTGTCGAGTGTTGAGGAGCCGTGAGCGGTGGCTTATGGGGGACTTTGAGGCGGGGTTGGGCCGGGTGCGTCGACGCGGCTTGCGGAACCGGGTCGTGCTGGTCGTGCGCTGTCTGGTCGTCCTCCCCTTGGTGCTCCTCCTGGCGTATGCCGTACTTGGCATCGACTCGAACGCGCTGATGTTCGGCTTGTGCAGGGGCTGACGTACACCGTGCTGTACGGCGGGCAGGCCTGGAGGAACCCCGAGCGGGTGCGGGCCCTCCTGGATGACGGGGAGGAGCCGGTGACGGTCTTTCCGGTGCGGTCTGTCCGGACCTCCTTCCCCAGGAGGCTGGTCGGGGCCGGATGTTTCCTCGTGGTCACCAATCGGCGGGTTCTGGTGTTCGCCCACAACCGGGTGACCGACATTCCGACAGCGCTTGTCTGGCAGGCGCCGAGACGCGATTGCTCGGCCGAACTCATCTCGAAGCGGCGCGAGTTCACCGTTACCTGCGGGGAGGACATCCGAGCGTGGCGGTTCGGCTCCGAGGCTCGGCGCAGAGCCGCCGTCGAGCGGTTCGTCGTGGCGATCAACCGGGGGTGGTGGTGAGTTGCAGAAAAGTCCCACCCCGGCACCCAGTGACCTGGGCGTTTGCGGGAGAGCAGTGGGACTTTTCTGCAACGGAGGGCCCTCAGTCAGCGGCCTTGGTTACGGGGTCAGGGGGTCAGGGATTCGCCCAGGTGGGCCGTCGCCGGGGTGCCCAGTTGCGTGCGGCCGTAGTAGACGCCGCTCGATGTCGAGACGCCCGATGCGCCGGTGTCCAGTTGGAGGATCGTGCCGTTGCCCTCGTCCTCGCCGTCCACGCCGATCGCCAGGTCCGCGCGGCCGTAGCCCGACAGGTCCGTCAGGACCACCGAGGAGCCGAGGCGGTCCGCCGTCTCCGTGGAGCCGGTGATGCCCTCCGTGTCCTGGGTGAAGGCCTGCGAGCCTGTGCCCGTCAGGCCTGATGACGTGCCCTTCAGGAGGAGGGTCGTGCCTGCGTCCGTCCTCGCCTTTGCGTCGCGCGTGATGTCCTCGTTCGGGGCGCCCGTCAGGACGTCCGCGTAACCGTCCAGGTTGAAGTCGCCCGCCGAGACCGACCAGCCCATCGCGTCGCCCGACTCGGCGGCGCCCGGCACTCCGGACGTGTCCTGGTGGATCGTCTTCATGCCGGTGGTCGTGAAGCCTGTTGACGTGCCGGGGACCACCGTTACCTGGCCGCCCGCGTGCGCGCCCGACTCCGCCGTGTACGGCTGGCCGATGACCAGGTCGTCGTAGCCGTTGCCGTTCACGTCGCCCACCGCCACGGAGCGCCCGCCCTTGACCGAGAGGGAGCCGACCCTGCTCAGGCCCGACCTCGTGCCCTTGAACCACTGGACCTTGCCGAGTCCTGCCTGGTCGCGGTAGGTCAGCGCCACGTCCGCGTAGCCGTCACGGTTGAAGTCGCCGGACGCGGCATCGGCGTACGAGATGGCCGTGTCGCCCGACGTCAGCGTGCCGCCCACCTCGTTGCCCGCCTTGAAGCGCGCCGCCCACGTGCCGCCGGTGCCGGTGGACGCCGCGAAGACGTCCGCCTTGCCGTCCGCGTTGAAGTCGCCGACCGCCACCGCGGAGCCGAACTTGGCGCCCGGGTAGTGGAAGTCGTCCGCCAGCTGCATGTCCGTGCCGGAGGTGAAGTCCGGGCCGTAGAGCATCGTCACCGCGCCGCGGTCCTTGTTCGTGGCGTCGTCCTCACCCGGCGCGCCGATCACCAAGTCCGCGTAACCGTCGCCGTTGAGGTCGCCCCAGGCCGTGGCCGCGGCCCAGTTGTCGCCCGCCTCCGATGCGCCGGGGACGCCGGGGCTGGACTGCGTGAGGGTCTTCTTGGAGCTGCTCACGGGGCCGTCGAGGCCGCCGGGGACGACCGTCAGGCTGCCCACGCCGCCCGAAGCCTTGGGCGTGCCCGCCACCAGGTCAGTGATGCCGTCCCTGTTGAAGTCGGCGGTGGGGGCGGCCGAGTTGCGGCCCGCGCTCGTCGCGTAGCGGCGGATCTCGGTGAGCTTCGAGTAGAGGTTCTTGCCGGGGCAGGCTGTGGCGAAGCCGTCCCGGTGGCCCGAGATCGTGTTGAGGGACGGGGTGTCGCCCTTCTTCCACACGCCCGTGTCGTCGGCCGCCGTCAGCGTGACCTTGCCCGACGGGTTGCCCTCGTACTGGCCCAGCTTCCAGGCCGCCACGCGGGCCACCGACTGGAGGGCGGCGCGGGTCGGCTTGCCCGCCGGCTTGTTCGTCGCCGGGTCGCCCTCGAAGTCGCCGAGGACCGCGATGCCCGCGGACTCGCCGTTGAAGCCGTACGTGTGCGCGCCCCGCACCGGCAGATCGGTGCCGCCGCCGCGGCCCTCGAAGACCTGGCCGCACTTGTCCACGAGGAAGTTGTAGCCGAGGTCGTTCCAGCCCTCGGTCTCCACGTGGTACGTCATGATGCCGCGGACCAGGGCCGGCGACTGGGCGCAGCTGTAGTCGTTCGTACCGACCGTGTGGTGGACGAAGACCGCCTTGACCTTGTCTATGTACTCCGGCGGATCCTCGACCTGCGACTCGTCCGCGCCCCATGCCGCCCTGCTGATCATGGGCGGCTTGGTGACCGTGGAGGGCGGGGCCTCCGGAACCGTGGGCTCCGGGTCGGGGTCGGGAGAGGTGGAGGGGGAGCCGGTGGGCGCGGGAGTCGTGGGCGCGTCCGACGGCGTAGGTGACGCCGGGCCGGTCGGCTCCGGGGCGGTCGGCTCCGCGTCCGTCGGCTCCGGTGACGCCGGATCAGTCGGTACCGGGGTCTCGGTCTCGTCGGCGGGCACCGCGTCCGCCGCGAACGCCGCCGGTGCCATCGCCGAACCGTCGAGCGCCGGGTTCTTAGCCTCCTTGGACGTCACGCCCGGATCCACGAGGTTGACCTCAAGCCCCTTGGGCAGCACGGCACTTGAGGTGCCGTCCGCCGCGACCACGCGGACCTCGACGCCGTCCGAGGGGCCCACCCACAGCGGCTCGGACGCGGCACGCATGCCCGCCTCGGCCTTCTCGGGCAGGTGCAGCTCCAGGTCGAGGTGCTGCCAGCCGGTCCACTTGTCGCTCTCGACGGAGCGCGTACGGACCTGCGCCGTGCCGTCGAGTTCCTTCGTCACGCCGGTCCACGAGACGCCGAGCAGCGAGAACTGTTTCGTCGACGTGCGCGGCAGCTCCCTCTCCTTGGCGCCGTCCGCCTTGAGCGCGATGTCGTGCACGCTCACCGGGCGCTTGTCGCGCGAGACGCCGGCGGGCAGGTCCCCGGTCGACGGATCGGCCATCGCGTACGTGACGGCCCCCGCGCCGCCCAGCACGACGGCTCCGATCGTCAGCCATGCCCTGCGCTTGAGGCTCAGCGGTCTGTACGCGTGCGTCGCTCGCGCCGACGCGCGCGGATTACGTGGACTACGCGGACTACGTGGTTCCCGCGGGCTCAAATGCCCCACCCCTTAGCGAAGTTACCGAAGTTGCCGAAGTAGCCGAAGCTGGCGGTTGGCCTTGTTGACCACAGCGAGTGCGTACGACTGCCCCAAGGGGCAAACGGTTGTACGGGGAAGGGCGAAATGTGACGTGACGTATCCCGCACCCCTGAGGTGTGACGTACGGGCGGGACATTGCGCTGGGTCAGCTGACAGCTGTGAAGGGCATCCGGGTGGCCTGTGACATTTCCGTGCGCCCTGGCGCAGCTCAGCGTGGGGGACGGACACGGTGAGCGGCGTCGCACAGGTACGGATGGGAAAGCGTGGGTCGAGGAGGGGAACCCCGTCGCGCACGGGCGCGTGACGAGGAGCTGGGCGCCGCGGTCGCGCGGGCACAGGAGGGTGACGAGGCGGCCTTCGCCGTCGCGTACCGCCTGGTGCAGCCGGGGCTCGTCGGCTATCTGCGGGGCCTGGTCGGCCATGACGGGGAGGTCGCCGAGGACATCGCCGCCGAGGCCTGGCTGGAGATCGCGCGCGACCTGGGGCGGTTCCGCGGTGACGGGGCGGGGTTCCGTGGCTGGACGGCGACCATCGCGCGCCACCGGGCGCTCGATCATCTGCGGCGCCAGAAGGTCCGGCCGCGGCCGGCCGCGCTCGAGCAGGACCTTCTTGATCTTCCGGGGCCGCACAGCACGCCGGAGCAGGCCCTTGAGTCCATCTCCACGGAGAAGGCGCTCGCGCTGATCGCGGGGCTGCCGCGGGACCAGGCGGAGGCGGTGTTGCTCCGGGTCGTCGTGGGGCTCGATGCTCCGGCGGCGGCGCGGGTGCTCGGCAAGCGCCCCGGGGCGGTGCGGACCGCTTCTTATCGGGGGCTCAAACGCCTTGCGGAGCAGTTGCAGTTGGGAGAGCCGGGATGACGGGAAAGTCGGAGCTGGGGCTGGAGCTGGAGCTGGAGCCGCTGGGCGTGGGCTTCGGGAAGCCTGTTGCCGTGCTTCTTGCGGAGGCGGTGCGGGGCGGGCAGGTCGACGCCGAGGCTCAGCGCAGGGTGCTTGCCGCGTTTCGCTCTGCGCGGCGGGCTCGGCGGTCGTCCTTGCCTACGCGGCCGGGCGACGACTGGCGCTGACCCCTGCCGGGGGGCTTGGGCGGTTCTTCGGCCGCGGGCCCGCGGGGGCTTGTCGCGCAGTTCCCCGCGCCCCTTGCGGGGCTTGCCCGTCGTGTTTCGGCTGCGGGTGGGTGGGGGTTGCTCGCGCCGTTCCCCGCGCCCCTGGCGGGGGTTGCCCGTCGTTGGTTCGGATGCACGTGCGTGGGGGCTTGTCGCGCAGTTCCCCGCGCCCCTAAAGGGGCTCGCTCCCCGCCAGGGGCGCGGGGAAC
>NZ_JBNNJZ010000008.1:17935-59842 GCF_050270335.1 Streptomyces sp. NPDC059900 | reverse complement strand
CATCCGGGTGCTTCCGGGTGCCATGAATTTGATCAAATCGGTACAAGGAGAGTTCTTCGCCGACAATGCCACGGATCGTCGCGGCGCGCTCCCACTCGGTGACTACTCGTCCCAATCCGGTCCGTGGGAGTATCAGGACGTCACAGAAGACAACGGAAGGCAGACCGTGGCCGAGCAGCTCTACGCCACCCTCAAGACCAACCGCGGCGACATCGAGGTGCTGCTGCACCCCAACCACACGCCGAAGACGGTCAAGAACTTCGTCGAGCTCGCTCAGGGCGGGCGCGAGTGGGTCAACCCGGAGACCGGCCAGAAGACCACGGACCGGCTCTACGACGGGACGATCTTCCACCGCGTCATCAGCGGCTTCATGATCCAGGGCGGCGACCCGCTGGGCAACGGCACGGGCGGTCCGGGGTACGAGTTCGAGGACGAGTTCCACCCCGACCTCGCCTTCGACAAGCCCTACCTGCTGGCCATGGCGAACGCGGGTCCGGGCACCAACGGCTCCCAGTTCTTCGTGACGGTCTCGCCGACCGCCTGGCTCACCCGCAAGCACACCATCTTCGGTGAGGTCACGAACGACGCGAGCCGGAAGGTCGTCGACGAGATCGCGGCCACACAGACCAACCCGCGCACCGACCGCCCGGTGAACGACGTGGTCATCGAGTCGGTCGTCATCGAAACCCGCGACGCCTGACACCGGCCCACCCCGCGAGGGAACCAAACCGCCCCGCCCATCCGTAAGGAAGGGCGGGGCGGTGCGTTCGCCACGCGCGCGTAGCTGTGCCTTCGTACGGACATTGAGGGGACCCCATGGACCAGGCACCCGGCAGCCCGCAGGGGCCACAGGACGCATCGAACCTGCCCGGCTGCTACCGGCATCCGGACCGCGAGACGGGCATCAGCTGCACCCGCTGCGAGCGCCCCATCTGCCCGGAGTGCATGATCAGCGCCTCGGTGGGCTTCCAGTGCCCCGAGTGCGTGCGCGAGGGCTCGGGCACCGGGCACCCGCCCGAGGCCAGCCGGCCGCGCACCATCGCGGGCGGCTCGATCGCCGCGGACCCGCGCCTGGTCACCAAGATCCTGGTCGCGATAAATGTCCTCGTGTTCATCGCGATCCAGGTGAACGACCGGCTCGTCGGCGATCTCGCCCTGATCGGTGAGTGGCCGCCCTATCCGTACGCGCCGACCGAGGGCGTCGCCGAAGGCCAGTGGTACCGCCTGGTCACGTCCATGTTCGCGCACCAGGAGATCTGGCATATCGCGTTCAACATGCTGGGTCTGTGGTGGCTCGGCGGCCCGCTGGAAGCCGCGCTCGGCCGCGCCCGCTATCTCGCGCTCTACCTGCTCTCCGGTCTGGCCGGCAGCGCGCTCACCTATGTTCTCGTCGGCGCGAGCGAGGCCTCGCTCGGGGCCTCCGGAGCGATCTTCGGTCTGCTCGGCGCCACCGCCGTCCTGATGCGGCGCCTGAACTACGACATGCGTCCGGTCATCGCGCTGCTCGCGCTGAACCTGCTCTTCACCTTCACCTGGAGCGGCATCGCCTGGCAGGCGCACGTCGGCGGCCTGGTCGCCGGTGTCGCGATCGCGTACGGGATGGTGCACGCGCCCCGCGAGCGGCGGGCGCTCGTGCAGTGGGGGACCTGTGCCGTGGTGTTGATCGTGGTCCTGGCGACCGTGGTCGTCAGGACCGCCCAGCTCGGCTGAGGCCTGCCCCGGGCTCTGACCGGCGGAAGTGCCGTTCGGAGCCCTGTGAAGTCACCCGAAGCTCACAGTTGTCCACAGCGTGTGCCGAATCTTGTGCATGCTGTGGGGAACAACTGTGCCCCTTGTCGCTGACCTGGGTTTACCCAGGAAGGACAAGGGGCCAGTAGCCACTCGGATGTCGATCTGCCAGTCACACCGGCGTCAACGTCACGAGGGTTATCCACAGATCGTCTTTCTTTTCCCCAGTTCGGTCCCCAGTGTGGATAGCGCTGTGGATAACTCAGGGCAAGGCTTGCTTCCCGCCGCCGTGGCAGCTCGCTCACAGCCGGTGGAACAGCGCTACTTCCACTGCGTGGAGACGCCGAACCCGGCGGCGATGAAGCCGAAGCCGACCACGATGTTCCAGTTGCCCAGCGGGTCGATCGGCAGCTTCCCGTCGGTGACGTAGAAGACGACGATCCAGGCGAGCCCGATGAGGAACATCGCTAGCATCACCGGCGCCACCCAGCTGCGGCTGGTCAGCTTGATGTTCGTCGCCTTCTTCGCGGGCGGCGTGTAATCGTCGGCCTTCTTGCGGATCCGTGACTTCGGCACGAGGGTCTCTCCTGTCGATACGGGGAGCTGAGCCCTCCCCCGGGCGTCCGTTAGCGTAGTGCTTCCGCGGCGCTGAAGGAGATAAGGGTACGTTGAGCAATTCTGCCGACTCCCCCGCAGGTCCGGGTCGACGTCCACGCTGGCGGCCGGTCCGGCTGCTCACGGCCGCCGTTTTCGCGCTCGCGGGCCTCATCTTCTTCACCAGCTTCAACACGGCCAAGGGCACGAACATCCGCACCGACGCCTCCCTGCTGAAGCTCTCGGACCTGATCGAGGAGCGCAGCCACAAGAACGGCAAGCTCGACGAGTCCAACGGCTCCCTGCGCGACGAAGTCGAGTCCCTGGCCGAGCGCGACAACGGCGGCACGAAGGCCGACGACGCACGGCTCAAGGCCCTGGAGAAGAACGCGGGCACCAAGAAGCTCAGCGGTGAGGCCGTCTCCGTCACCCTCGCCGACGCCCCGCCGAACGCCACCGCCAAGCTCCCCGGCTACCCCGAGCCCCAGCCCAACGATCTGGTCATCCACCAGCAGGACCTCCAGGCCGTGGTCAACGCGCTCTGGCAGGGCGGCGCCGAGGGCATCAAGGTCATGGACCAGCGGCTCATCTCCACCAGCGCCGTCCGCTGCGTGGGCAACACCCTGATCCTCCAGGGCCGCGTCTACTCGCCGCCGTACAAGGTGACGGCCGTCGGTGACCCGGAGAAGCTCAAGACGGCGCTCGCCGCGTCCCCGGAGATCCAGAACTACATGCTGTACGTCAACGCGTACGGCCTCGGCTGGAAAGTCGACGACGACGGGGCGATGACTCTTCCCGGCTACTCGGGCACAGTGGATCTCCACTACGCGAAGCCCGTGGAGTAAGCCGCTGGGGGACCCTGTGTCGGTGCGAGTGCTCGTCAGGACGTTCAGCGAACTGTGCATCACCGTCGGCACGCTGATCGTGCTCTTCGTGGTGTACGTCCTGTTCTGGACCGGCGTGAAGGCCGACAACGCCATGGACAGCCAGATCGACGATCTCCAGGAGCGGTGGGCGCAGGGTTCGGTGCCCGCGCAGACGGACGGCGGCGGGTCCGCGGAGGCGTCCTCTCCGAAGAAGCCCGCCCCCTACGAGGACGGCAAGCCCTTCGCCGTCATGTACATCCCGCGCTTTGGTTTCACGTGGAACAAGCCGGTGCTCGAAGGCACGGGGACCGGCATCCTGAAGAAGGGACTCGGCCACTACGGGGACACCGCGCAGCTCGGCCAGCGCGGCAACTTCTCCGTGGCGGGCCATCGCCGCACCTACGGAGACCCGTTCAAGGACTTCCCGAAGCTGCGCCCGAACGACCCCGTGGTCCTGACCGACGGCACCACATGGTTCACGTACCGCATCGACAAGAAGCCCTACAAGACGCTGCCCGGCGACATCGGCGTCATCGACGCCGTTCCGCGCAAGTCGGGGTTCGACGGTCCGGGCCGTTACCTCACACTTACGACCTGTGAGCCAGAGTGGGGCCACAGCCACCGGTTGATCGTCTGGGCGCACCTCGATGCCACCCAGCCCGTCGAGGCCGGGAAACCAGAGGCACTGCGCCGTTAGTCTGGTGCCGTACGGCTACGGAAGGGACGGCATGTACGGCTGGATCTGGCGGCATCTGCCGGGAAACGCATGGGTTAGGGCGCTGCTTTCGCTGATGCTCGTCTTCGCTGTGGTCTACGTGCTCTTCCAGTACGTCTTCCCCTGGGCCGAGCCGCTGCTTCCCTTCAACGACGTGACGGTGGACGGCCAGTGAGCGCAGTGAGCACCGAAGAGCGCCCCCGCCGCATCCTCGTCGTCGACAACTACGACAGCTTCGTCTTCAACCTCGTCCAGTACCTCTAC
This sequence comes from Streptomyces sp. NPDC059900, assembly GCF_050270335.1. Taxonomy (NCBI): domain Bacteria; kingdom Bacillati; phylum Actinomycetota; class Actinomycetes; order Kitasatosporales; family Streptomycetaceae; genus Streptomyces; species Streptomyces sp. NPDC059900. Next base: position 55,675 of record NZ_JBNNJZ010000008.1, on the reverse strand, counting down.
CAGCTGGGTGCGGAGTGCGAGGTCGTGCGCAACGACGAGGTCGAGCTGCGCCACGCGCAGGACGGCTTCGACGGCGTCCTGCTGTCGCCCGGCCCCGGCACGCCCGAGCAGGCAGGCGTCTGCGTCGACATGGTGCGGCACTGCGCCGGCACCGGGGTGCCCGTGTTCGGCGTCTGCCTCGGCATGCAGTCGATGGCGGTGGCGTACGGCGGCGTGGTGGACCGGGCTCCCGAGCTGCTGCACGGCAAGACGTCCCCCGTGGTGCACGAGGGCAAGGGCGTCTTCGCCGGTCTCCCGTCGCCGTTCATCGCGACGCGCTACCACTCGCTCGCCGCCGAGCCGGCGACGGTTCCGGCCGAGCTCGAGGTGACCGCGCGTACGGAGGACGGCATCATCATGGGCCTGCGCCACCGTGAACTGCTGGTCGAGGGCGTTCAGTTCCACCCCGAGTCCGTGCTCACCGAGCACGGCCACCGCATGCTCGCCAACTGGCTGGTGGAGTGCGGGGACGCCGGGGCGGTCGGTCGGTCGAGTGGTCTTGCCCCGGTGGTGGGCAGGGCCACGGCGTGACCGCCTTGCGCCCCGAGCGCGATTCCTCCGGCCTTCCGTACGACGACCAGTACGCGTCGTACGGGGAGTCAGGGGCGTCTGAGGAGCTCGGGGCGTTCGAAGCGGCCGTCGACCACCTCGCCGATCCGCTGACCGATCCGCTGCCGGGTCAGCATCCTTCGCCGTGGTTCCGCAGCGGGGCCGCCGAGCCGGAGCCGGTACCTCAGCCGGAGCAGCCGCTGGAGCAGGAGTGGTACGACCCCGCGGGGTACGCCCGCGACTGGCACGGGGTGCGGGAGCCGACGTACGAGGAGCTGTACGGCGCGTACGCCCCTCAGCAGCCGTCCCCGGCGTACGAACCGGCCTCTGCGGCGTACGAGCCGATACCCGAGGCCGCGCAGCAGCCGCAGCCGCAGCCCCAGTCACACCCGCAGCCCCAGTCACAGCCCCAGCCTCCGGTCGACGACGAGACGGTAGGGCTGCGGACGTCCGACACGCGCCGAATACTCGACCCGGACACCGGCCCAGAAGGCGACTCGGACCCCGGACAGGAGCGCCCCGCGGAAGGCGGACGGGCCGCCCGCCGCAAAGCCGCCAGGAAGGGCGCCTCACGCGCCGCCACGAGCCCTGCGGCAGCATCGGCCGCCCCTCTCTCCCGCGTGGAGGCCCGCCGCGCCGAGCGCGCCCGCAGGCCCTCCGCCGGCGCCGTGCTGAGCCGGGGAATCGGCGAACTGTTCATCACCGTGGGCGTACTGATGCTGCTCTTCGTCACGTACCAGCTGTGGTGGACCAACGTCCGCGCCCATCAGCAGGCCAACGGAGCCGCCAGTGACCTCCAGGAGGAGTGGGCGAAGGGCAAGGGCAAGCCGGGCGCCTTCGAGCCGGGGCAGGGCTTCGCGCTCCTGCACATCCCGCGCCTCGACGTGGTGGTGCCGATCGCCGAGGGCATCGACAAGTCGAAGGTCCTGGACCGCGGCATGGTCGGCCACTACAACGAGGGCGCCACCAAGACGCCCATGCCGGACGCCGAGAAGGGCAACTTCGCGGTCGCCGGGCACCGCAACACCCACGGTGAGCCGTTCCGGTACATCAACCGGCTCGAACCGGGCGATCCCATCATCGTGGAGACGCAGGACAAGTACTTCGTCTACAAGATGGCGAGCATCCTGCCGCAGACCCAGCCCAGCAACACGTCGGTGATCGGTCCTGTCCCTCCGGGGTCGGGCTTCACCAAAGAGGGCCGGTACATCACACTGACCACCTGCACCCCGGAATTCACGAGTAAGTATCGAATGATCGTCTGGGGCAAGATGGTCGAGGAACGACCGCGCAGCAAGGGCAAACCGAGCGCGCTCGTCAATTAGCACGGTGAGAACGGGGCGGAACCAGTGGCAGCCACGACCGACAACGACGAGGAGCAGACCGAGGAGCGGTCGAGGGAGCAGGCCGACAAGCCCGCGCCCTCCCGCACACCACGGCCACGGGGACGCGGCCCCATCGCCACGGCGGTCAGCGTCTTCGGCGAACTCCTCATCACCGCGGGCCTGGTGCTCGGCCTCTTCGTCGTCTACTCCCTGTGGTGGACCAACGTCGTCGCGGACCGCGAGGCGCACAAGCAGGGCGACAAGGTGCGCGACCGCTGGGCGGGCGGCCCGGGGGCACTGAACACCAAGGACGGCATCGGCTTCCTCCACGTCCCCGCGATGGGCGGCGAGATCCTGGTGACCAAGGGCACGAGCAGCAAGGTGCTCAACCACGGTGTCGCGGGCTACTACGAGGACCCGATCAAGTCGGCTCTCCCGCAGGACAAGGAAGGCAACTTCACGCTGGCCGCGCACCGCGACGGGCACGGCGCGAAGTTCCACAAGATCGACAAGATCAAGAAGGGCGACGCGATCGTCTTCGAGTCGCGGGACAAGTGGTACGTCTACAAGGTGTACTCGACGCTCCCCGAGACCTCGAAGTACAACGTGAACGTCCTGAACCCGGTCCCGAAGGAATCGGGCGCCAAGAAGCCGGGCCGCTACATCACCCTGACGACGTGCACGCCGGTCTACACGTCCAACTACCGCTACGTGGTCTGGGGCGAGCTGGAGCGCATCGAAAAGGTCGACAACAAGCGCACACCGCCGGCCGAGCTGAACTGAGGCCGCGGCCCCGCACGGAAAGAGCCCGGGACACGGAAAGAGCCCCGGACAACGCCTGCTCGGCGTAGTCCGGGGCTCTTCTCGTACCGCAGTAAGTACTGCGGGCCGGCCGACCGGGGTCAGTCCTCGTCGTTGCGGGAGGAGAAGCCCGTGGCGCCTTCGATGAAGCCGCCGCCTCCTCCGTTGCCCCCGCCGTTGTCGCCCTGGTTCCCGCCTGCCGTGGTCAGGTTGACCGCGCTGCCGGGTTCGACCTCTTCGTTGGCGCCGGGCTGGGAGAGGACCACGAGGGCGTCGTCGTCCTGCGGGCCCTGGATGTTGCCGACCGTCAGACCCGCGTCCTCGATGGCCTTGCGGGCGTCCTTGAGCTTCTGGCCGGTGAGGGTCGGCACGGTGGCCTTCTCGGCCTTCTTGGCGACCTTCAGCGTGACCGTGGAGTTCGGGTCGGCCTGGGTCTGCGGGGCGAGGCTCTGCGAGATGACCTTGCCGGGTTCGACCGAGTTGCTCTCCTCTTCCTCGCACACACCGATGAGGTCGTTGGTCTTCAGCTGGGCCTTGGCCTCTTCGCAGGTCTTGCCGCTGACGTCGGGGACCGTGGACTTCGCGGCCTCCTTGGCGACGTCCAGGGTGATGGTGCTGCCCTTCTGGACCTCGGTACCGGACGTCGGGTCCTGCTCGAGGACCTCACCGGGGGTCTCGGGGGACTCCACCTGCTTGGGCTCGACCTTGAACCGGTACTTGGGGCTCTCGAGCTTGTCGGTGGCCTTGTCGATGTCCAGACCGATGACGCTCGGCACAGCCACCTTCGGCGCCCCCGTGGACACCGTCACGTTGATCGTGTCGCCCTTTTTGACCGAGGCGTTCGCGCCCGGGGTCTGGGCGCAGATCTCGCCCTTCGGGTACTTCTCGCACGGCTTGTGCTCGGAGTCGTCGAGGACGAGGTCCACGTTCTTGGCCGACTTCTTCGCGTCGGCGAGCTTCTCGCCGACGAAGTTGGGGGCCTTGATCGAATCGCTGCCGCCGCTCCCGGTGAACGCCCACTTCCCGATCAGGATCGCGCCCACCAGGACGAGGAGACCCGCGACCACCAGCAGGATCGTGGAGGTGTTGCTCTTCTTCGGGCGGCGGCGCGAATGGTCGTCGTAGCCGTCGTCCGGGCCGACCGGCGGCATCATCGACGTCTGGCCGCCGCCGTTCTGCGGGCGCAGCATCGCCGTCTGCTGGTCGTCCGGATGGCCTCCGTAGCCGACCGCGCCCATGGCGGCGGTGGCCTGGACGGGCTGGCCGTCGAGGCAGGCCTCGATGTCGGCGCGCATCTCGTCGGCCGACTGGTAGCGGTAGTCCGGGTCCTTGGTGAGGGCCTTCAGGACGATGGCGTCCATCTCCGGCGTGATCTCGCCGTCGAAGACGCTGGGGGCCTGCGGCTCTTCCCGTACGTGCTGGTAGGCCACCGCGACCGGGGAGTCGCCCACGAACGGCGGGCGGACGGTGAGGAGCTCGTAGAGCAGGCAGCCGGTCGAGTAGAGGTCGCTTCGCGCGTCCACCTGCTCGCCCTTGGCCTGCTCCGGCGAGAGGTACTGCGCGGTGCCGATGACCGCCGCCGTCTGCGTCATCGTCATGCCGGAGTCGCCCATGGCGCGGGCGATGCCGAAGTCCATGACCTTGACTTGGCCGTTGCGCGTCAGCATGACGTTCGCGGGCTTGATGTCGCGGTGGACGATGCCGTTGCGGTGCGAGTACTCCAGGGCCTGGAGGATGCCGATGGTCATCTCCATGGCGCGCTCGGGCAGCAGCTTGCGCCCGGAGTGCAGCAGCTCACGAAGGGTGGACCCGTCGACGTACTCCATCACGATGTACGGGATGGAGACCCCGTCCACGTAGTCCTCGCCGGTGTCGTAGACCGCGACGATCGCAGGATGGTTGAGCGAGGCGGCCGACTGGGCCTCGCGGCGGAACCGGGCCTGGAATGACGGATCACGCGCGAGGTCGACCCGCAGCGTCTTCACCGCCACGGTGCGTCCGAGCCGGGTGTCGTGCGCGAGGTAGACCTCCGCCATCCCGCCTCGGCCGAGCACCTGGCCCAGCTCGTACCGCCCGCCGAGGCGACGCGGCTCTTCCATAGCTATTCCAGCCCTCTCCGTCAGTCCTGACCGCACCCTTGTGTGGTCCGGCGGTGTGCTGTCCGGGCATACCGTACCCGGCTCGCCTTACGAGACCCGGCCGCCACCGTCACCCGATACAGGACCGGTATCGCAACGTGCACTGATGTGAAGAAGCCGTGACGCGGGTCACTTCTTGCTGTCGAGAACCGCCTGCATCACGTCCTTGGCGATGGGCGCGGCCAGACCGCCACCGGAGATGTCGTCACGGCCGGCCTTGCTGTCCTCGACGACCACCGCGACGGCCACCGGCGAACCGGAGTCGGTCTTGGCGTAGCTGATGAACCAGGCGTAGGGGTTCTCGCTGTTGTCGACGCCGTGCTGGGCCGTACCGGTCTTGCCGCCGACGGTGACACCGGGGATCTTGGCGTTCGTGCCGGTGCCCTCGCTGACGACCGTCTCCATCATGTCCTGGAGCTTCTGCGCGTTCTCCTCGGAGAGCGGCTCGCTCATCTCCTTGGGCGCGTGCTTCTCGATCACGTCCAGGTTCGGCGCCTGGAGCTCGCTGACCATGTACGGCTCCATCAGCTTGCCGTCATTGGCGATGGCCGAGGCGACCATGGCCATCTGGAGCGGCGTCGCGGCCGTCTCGAACTGGCCGATGGAGGACAGCGCGGTCTGCGGCCGGTCCATCTTCTCGGGGAAGACGGAGGCGTTCGAACGGACCGGCACGAACTGCTCTTCGTTGAAGCCGAACTTCTCGGCCGTCTCGAGCATCTTGTCCTTGCCGAGGTCCGAGCCGATCTTGCCGAAGACGGTGTTGCAGGACACCCGCAGTGCCTGACGCAGCGAGGCGTTCTTGCAGGGGATGTTGCCCTCGTTCGGCAGCGGCTGCGTGGTGTCGGGCATCGTCCAGGGCAGCGGGGACTTGGTGGGCGCGTCGATGTCGTCGTACAGACCGTGCTCCAGGGCCGCCGCGGCGGTCACCGCCTTGAAGGTGGAGCCCGGCGGGTACGTCTCGCGCAGCGCGCGATTGAGCATCGGCTTGTCTTTGTCCTTGTCCAGCTTCTGGAAGGCCTTGCCGTCGGCACCGGCGAAGGTGGAGGGGTCGTACGACGGAGCGGAGGCCAGCGCCAGGATCGCGCCGGTGGACGGGTCGATCGCGGCGACCGCACCCTTGCCGCGGCCCTTGAGGCCGTCGTACGCGGCCTTCTGCGCCGCGGAGTTGAGGGTCGTGACGACGTTGCCGCCCTCCTTCTTCTCGCCGGTCAGCATGTCCAGGCTGCGGCGGAAGAAGAGACGGTCGTCGTTACCGGTCAGGATGCCGTCCTCGATGGACTCCAGCTGGGTCGCGCCGACGCTCTGCGACGCGAAGCCGGTGACCGGGGACCACATGGAGCCGTTCGAGTACGTCCGCTGGTACTTGAGGTCGTTGCCGTCGCCCGACTCCTTGGAGCCCGTGACCGGCTTGCCGTTCACGATGATGTTGCCGCGCGGGGTGCCGTACCGCTCGATGGTGACGCGGCGGTTCTTCTCGTCCTTGGCGAGGGTGTCGGCCTGGACGTACTGGAGCCAGTTGTCCCGGACGATCAGGGCAAGGATGAGGAACCCGCAGAAGACCGCGATCCGGCGCAGGGGCTTGTTCACGGTCGGACCACCTGGGTCATCTCGGCGTCAGGGTTCGGTGCAGGGGTCGGCGCCGGTCGGCGCGCGGTATCGCTGATGCGGATGAGGATTCCGATCAGCGCCCAGTTGGCGATCACCGACGAACCGCCGTACGCCAGGAAGGGCATGGTCATACCCGTCAGCGGGATGAGGCTCATGACGCCGCCGGCGACCACGAAGACCTGGATGGCGAAGGCGCCGGACAGGCCGATCGCGAGGAGCTTGCCGAACGGGTCGCGCGCGGCGAGGGCGGTGCGCACACCGCGCTCCACGATCAGGCCGTAGATCAGCAGGATCGCCATGATCCCGGCGAGGCCGAGTTCCTCGCCGAACGTGGCGAGGATGAAGTCCGAGTTGGCGGCGAACTTGATCAGGTCGGAGTTGCCCTGGCCGAGGCCGGTGCCGAGCGTGCCGCCGGAGCCGAAGGCCCACAGGGCCTGCATCGCCTGCTCGGAGTGGCCGACCACGCCCTGCTGGCTCAGCGTGTACTCGCGCATGGGGTCGAGCCATGCGTCGACGCGCTGCTTGACGTGCGGCTCGAAGGAGGCGACGCCGACCGCGCCGACCGCGGACATCAGCAGACCGAACACGATCCAGCTGGTGCGCTCCGTGGCGACGTACAGCATGACGACGAACATGCCGAAGAACAGCAGGGACGTACCGAGGTCGGTCTCGAAGACGAGGATCAGGATCGAGATGATCCAGACGACGACGATGGGTCCCAGGTCACGGCCACGCGGCAGGTAGAGGCCCATGAAGCGGCGGCTGGCCAGGGCCAGGGCGTCGCGCTTCACCATGAGGTAGCCCGCGAAGAAGATCGCGATGACGATCTTCGCGAACTCACCGGGCTGGATGGAGAATCCGCCGACGCGGATCCAGATCTTGGCGCCGAACACGTTCATGCCGAGGCCGGGGACCAGGGGCAGCAGCAGCAGGATGATCGCGCCGACCATCGAAATGTACGTATAGCGCTGAAGGACGCGGTGGTCCTTGAGCAGGATCAGCACGCCGACGAACAGGGCGATGCCGATCGCGGAGTACATGAGCTGGTTCGGCGCGGCGGCGCTGAAGTTGGGCAGCTGCTGCAACCGCTTCGACTGGTCGAGCCGCCAGATGACGACCAGACCGAGACCGTTGAGCAGCGTGGCCAGGGGCAGCAGCAGAGGATCGGCGTACGGCGCGAACTTGCGCACCACGAAGTGCGAGACGCCGGCCAGGAGACCGAGCCCTGCTCCGTACCCGAGCATGCCCGTGGGCAGCTCGCCGTCGATCGCGAGACCTACGTTGATGTAGGCGAACAGCGGGATGACGACGGCGAACGCGAGGAGCGCGAGCTCGGTGTTGCGCCTGCTCGGCGCCCCGATCGCGCCGATGGTCGACGTGTGTGTAGTGCTACTGCTCATGGCGTGCAAAGGCCCCCAACGGCTGCTTACTGCTTACCGCACAGTGGGACCAGCTTCTCCTCGTCCTCGGACAAGCTGGGGCCGGGTGTGGGAGTCGGTGCGGTCGTGGACTTGTTCTTGTCGGTCGATTCGTTCTTGTCGTTCTTGTCCGCCGGGTCGGTCGGATCGTCGCTGGGAGCCTTGGCCGCCAGACCGGTGGTGCCGCCCGCCTCGCCCTCGCCGGGCTTGGCGTTCTCACGCTCGGCCTTGCGGCGCTCGGCGTCCTTCTCGCAGGCCGACGCCTGCAGACTGAGCTCCTTGATCTTGCTCTTGGCGTCGTCGAGGTTGCCCTCGGCAATGGTCGCCTCGACCTGCTTGCGCTGGTACGGCGGCAGGTACTTGAGTTCGATCTTGGGGTAGTCCTCCTCGACCTTCGACAGGCTGACCCATGCCAGGTCCTGGTCGATACCGCGGTAGAGGGCGACGTTCTGTTCGTTCGTGCCTACGAAGTACTGGGTCTGGGTCCAGCGGTAGCCGCCGTACAGGCCGCCGCCGATGACCGCCAGGGCGAGCACGGTGTAGAGCGATCTCTTGAGCCACTTGCGGCCGCCGCGGGGCTTCACGAAGTCTTCGTCGCTGTAGGCGCCGAAGTTCGACTCGGGGACGTACCCCGTCGTGTCACCGCTGCCGGGCGGCCCGAAGCCGCCGCCCGAGGGCTGCGGGGGCACCGGACGGCCGAGGCCGGACGCGCGGCCCGCGGGGGTCTGCATGGCGCCGTCGTCCTGCGCCTGGAGCTGGTTCTCGGCGACCGCGCCGACGACCACGGGGGTGTCGGAGAGCTGTCCGGCGAGGGTGTCGCCGCTGTCGATGTCCAGGACATCGGCGACGATCACCGTGATGTTGTCGGGGCCGCCGCCGCGCAGCGCGAGCTGGATGAGCTCCTGCACGGTCTCCTGGGGGCCCTGGTAGCTCGCGAGGGTGTCTTCCATCGTCTGGTGCGAGACGACGCCGGAGAGACCGTCCGAGCAGATCAAGTAGCGGTCGCCGGAGCGGACTTCACGGATGGAGAGGTCCGGCTCGACGTGCTCGCCACTGCCGAGCGCGCGCATCAGCAAGGAGCGCTGCGGGTGGGTGGTGGCTTCCTCTTCGGTGATCCGGCCCTCGTCGACCAGCCGCTGCACCCAGGTGTGGTCCTGGGTGATCTGCGTCAGGACGCCGTCCCGCAGGAGATAGGCGCGGGAGTCGCCGACGTGCACGAGGCCGAGGCGCTGACCGGTCCACAGCAGGGCGGTCAGGGTGGTCCCCATGCCCTCGAGCTGGGGGTCCTCCTCGACCATCAGGCGCAGTTGGTCGTTGGCGCGCTGCACGGCGGTGCCGAGCGACGTGAGGATGTCCGATCCCGGTACGTCGTCGTCGAGGGTGACGAGCGTCGAGATCACCTCGGAGCTCGCCACCTCACCCGCGGCCTGGCCCCCCATGCCGTCGGCGATCGCGAGGAGACGCGGACCGGCATAGCCGGAGTCCTCGTTCCCCTCCCGGATCATGCCTTTGTGCGATCCGGCGGCGAAGCGCAAAGACAGACTCATGCGCACCTCGCCCGTCGGCTCCGGGTACATCCGCACGGTGCCCACCCTCCGGTCGGGAGCGCGCCGGCGTCCAGTGCCTGGACCGCCGTTTCGGCTCGCTCGCTCCGCTCGCGCTCTGTCATGACGTAGTACTACTTCCGCAGCTCGATGACGGTCTTGCCGATGCGGATCGGCGCGCCCAGCGGAACGGGCGTCGGGGTGGTGAGTCGGGTCCGGTCGAGATACGTGCCGTTGGTGGACCCGAGATCCTCGACGATCCACTGGCCGTCACGGTCCGGGTAGATCCTGGCATGCCTGCTTGACGCGTAGTCGTCGTCGAGCACGATCGTCGAATCGTGTGCCCTGCCCAGCGAGATCGTCTGGCCCTGGAGGGCGACCGTCGTGCCCGCGAGGATCCCTTCGGAGACGACCAGCTTGCTGGGGGCGCCGCGGCGCTGCCGCCCGCCGCCCTGCTGCTGGCGCTGGGCAGGCGGTGCGGCCGCCTGCTGTTGCTGGCGAGCGGCCTGCTGCGGTCGCGCGTTCTCACGGCGCGAACCGCGCTGTGTGACGCGCGTACCGAACAGGTCGCTGCGGATGACCTGGACGGCCACGATCACGAACAGCCACAGAACGGCTAGGAAACCCAGCCGCATGACCGTCAGGGTCAGCTCTGACATTGCCCCCGCTTCACCCTTCGGCTTGCCGGTAAACGATGGTGGTTTGGCCCACGACGATCCGCGAGCCGTCGCGGAGCGTAGCGCGGGTGGTGTGCTGCCCGTCTACCACGATGCCGTTGGTAGACCCGAGATCCTGGATCGTCGAGGGCGTTCCGGTCCGGATCTCACAGTGCCGGCGCGATACGCCGGGGTCGTCGATCCGCACATCGGCGTCGGTGCTGCGTCCCAGCACCAGCGTCGGGCGGGAGATCTGATGGCGATTGCCGTTGATCTCGATCCAGCGCCGCACCTGAGCACCCGGAAGGGGCCCGGCGCCGGGCCCCTGGGGTCGGCTCGGAGCCGGTGAGGCGCCGCCGGGACGGCCGCCCGGGGGCGGCCCTGCGGGCATGGGGGGAGGCGCGTTGGAGGGCTGAGGGGGTTGCGGATAGCCGTAGCCGCCGCCTGCGCCGCCCGCGGGCGGCCTTGCGGGGCTGCCGTGACCGCCGCCGGGGCCCGAGGGGCCGGCGGGAGCGCGCTCGGGGCTCTGCGAGGTGCTGGACGCGAGCGTGCGGCTGCGCACTCGGTACAGACCCGTGTCGAGATCCTCGGCCTTCTCCAGGTGGACCTTGATGGGGCCCATGAAGCTGTACCGCTGCTGCTTGGCGTACTCGCGGACCATCCCGGAGAGCTCGTCGCCGAGCTGTCCCGAGTAGGGGCTCAGACGCTCGAAGTCGGGCGCGCTGAGCTCCACGATGAAGTCATTGGGAACGACGGTCCGCTCGCGGTTCCAGATCGTCGCGTTGTTGTCGCACTCGCGCTGCAGGGCGCCGGCGATCTCGACGGGCTGGACCTCGGACTTGAACACCTTGGCGAAGGTGCCGTTGACGAGACCTTCGAGTCGCTGCTCGAACTTCTTCATGACTCCCATGGGGCACCTCCTCCGTCGTAGTCATCCTGGTACTGCTTACTGATCGTATCCACGCGCCGGGAAATCGGCTGGTTCCCCCTGTCCGCCCAGTCGATGAGTGTCGCCTCTCACAAGGCATGCCCGCACCAGGGTTCCGGGATCCTTCCGGGCTCCTCTCGGGCTCCTTCAACAGGGATCGTAGAGGGGGCCTGATTCCAGTGTCCCGCACCCGCGTGCGGAGCTTGGCCGCGTACGGCGGAAGTCGGTCGGTCCGGCCCTCTTCTGTCCGGCTTCTCTCCGGATCACCTGGGCAGGTGCCCCCGAATACGGATGTGAATCCACCCGCCGCAGCGTGCTAATCTTCTGGATGTCGGAAGGCGCCGCACCACACAGTGTTCGCACACAGTGTGTGCACGAAGCGGTGAGGGGCCTGGGACAACACCCATGCGCGGGTGGCGGAATAGGCAGACGCGCTGGATTCAGGTTCCAGTGCCCGAAAGGGCGTGGGGGTTCAACTCCCCCCTCGCGCACCATGTGGAGCGGGTCTCCACCAGGATGAAAGTCCTGGTGGGGGCCCGCTTCTCGTTGTGTCTGCGGTGCTTGCGGTGCCTGCGGTGCTTGTGCGGGCGGTTTGGCGCCGGGGGCCGGCTCACGGTGATGTATGTCACCGGCGTCCGGTCGGGGCGCCGGTTTGTCCACAGGCTGTGGGTTGTCCACAGGCTCTGACGTGTTTCGGCGCCCGGCGGTACCTTCATGCCAGGTGGGGCCAGGGAATGCCTGCCTGTGCGGTCCGGACGGTGGGGGATGTCATGGCGGGGATCAACGGTGCGCGGCTGCCGTACGTGAAGGGGTTCGCGGAGTGGGGCTCCGGGGAGTCTGCGGGGGCTTCTGAAGCGGGGGCTTCGGGGGCTTCGCCGAAGCGGGAGGGCAAGGCGCTGCGGGCGCGCGTCAGCCGTGCCTCGCACGAGTGGTTCGCCGAGGACGACGGCCGCCCCGATCCGGTCGAAGCCGTGGAGGAGACCAACCGCAGCAGGCTCCCCGAGCTGACGCCGATCCGCGCGGGCAGGATGGCCGCTTCCCCGTTCGCCTTCCTGCGCGGTGCGGCGGGCCTGATGGCGTACGACCTCGCGCGCACCCCTGCCACGGGGATAGGCGCCCAGATATGCGGTGACGCGCACGCGGCGAACTTCGGCCTGTACGCGGACGCGCGGGGCGGGCTCGTCATGGATCTGAACGACTTCGACGAGACGGTGCACGGCCCCTGGGAGTGGGACGTGAAGCGGCTCGCGGCCTCCCTCGTGCTCGCGGGGCGCGAGGCGGGGGCGAGCGAGGACGTCTGCAGGGAGGCCGCGTTCGACGCGGTGGGGGCGTATCGCCGCACGATGCGGCTGCTCGCGAAGCTGCCCGCGCTCGACGCGTGGAACGCCATCGCGGACGAGGAGTTGGTCTCGTACACGGACGCCCGGGATCTGCTCGGCACCCTGGAGACCGTCTCCGAGAAGGCCCGGCACAACACGAGCGCCCGGTTCGCCGCCAAGTCGACCGAGCGCGTCGGGGACGAGGGCGGCCGCGCGGGGCTTCGGCGCTTCGTCGACGCACCTCCGGTCCTGCGGCGGATACCGGACGCGGAGGCCACCGAGGTCGCCTGCGCGCTCGAGGACTACGTGGGCACGCTGTCCGAGGACCGGCTGCCGCTGATCGCGCGGTACGCGATCCAGGACGTGGCGTTCCGCGTCGTGGGCACGGGCAGCGTGGGGCTGCGGTCCTACGTCGTGCTGCTCCTCGACCACCGGGGCGAGCCGCTGGTGCTCCAGGTCAAGGAGGCCCGGCCATCCGTCCTGCTCCCGCATCTGCCCACGGCGGGCTTCGAGGTGCCCGAGGTGGCACATGAGGGGCATCGGGTGGTGCTCGGGCAGAAGCGGATGCAGGTGGTCAGCGACTTCCTCCTCGGGTGGACGACGGTGGCCGGACGGGCCTTCCAGGTACGGCAGTTCAGGAACCGCAAGGGCAGCGTGGACCCGGCGGCGCTGGCCGCCGACCAGATCGACGACTACGGCCGGATGACCGGAGCCCTGCTGGCCCGCGCCCACGCGCACAGCGCCGACCCGCGGCTGATCGCGGGCTACGTCGGCAAGAACGACGAGCTGGACACGGCGGTGGCGGCGTTCGCGGTGGCGTACGCGAACCGGACGGAGGCGGACCACGGGGAGCTGGTGCGAGCGGTCAAGGAGGGTCGGGTCGCCGCGGAGGCGGGGGTGTGAGGGGAGGGCCGCGCCGGGGCCGTGCGGCGGGGGATGCCATGCGGGCGGGGCCGTGTCGCGGTGGCCTACGCTGGACGGGTGACGACCCCGGAAACCGAGCCGACGCAGCCCAAGACGCCTGATCCTGATCCCGTGACCGCCGGTCGCGAAGCTCCTGACGGGGCGGCGGGGCAGGGGGGCGCCGCGCGGCCCGAGGAACGCCTCGAGAAGGCGGTCCGGGCGGCCGAGCAGGCGCTGATCGAGTACGAGATCGCCGTCGAGACGTTCCGGGTCGAGGTGGAGAACTTCTCCCGGCTGCATCATCAGAAGCTCGGCCCGATGTACGCACGCCTCGACGAGCTGGACGCGGAGATCGCCGAAGCCCTCGCGGCCCGCACCGGCGACCCGGAGGACCGGCGCAAGGCGGACGAGGCGCGGGCCCGGGTCATGCCGATGCCGGGTGTCGAGGAGCTGTTCCACGGCTGGATGGACGGCGACGGTCTGTATCCGGAAGCCGCCGCGATGCTGACGGACCAGTCGGTGCGGCCGCCGCAGCGGGTGCGGCCCAGCGACGAGGCCCGCAAGCTCTACCGCGAGCTCGTCCGCAAGTCCCACCCCGACCTGGCGCAGGACGACCGGGAGCGCGGCCGCCGGGACGAGTTCATCACGCGGGTGAACGCCGCCTATGCCCGTGGTGACGAGGCCCTCCTGCGGGAGCTGTCCGAGGAGTGGGCCGCAGGCCCCGTGCCCGAGCAGCAGTGGCCGAACAAGAGCGAAGAGCTCTACGCACGCCTGGAGTGGCTCTCCCAGCGCAAGGAACTGCTCACCGTGGTCGCGCAGGAGCTGGAAGAAGGGGCGATCGGCGCGATGCTGCGGATGGCGCCGGACGATCCGGACCAGCTCCTGGACGAGATCGCCGAGCAGCTGCTCGCGCAGGTCACCGAGCGCGAGGCCGAGCTCGCGCGGCTGACCTCCTAGCCGACCCCTCGGAGGTAGCCGGCCCTCGGACGTCGTTGCCCCGTCGGACGTCGTTGACCCCTTGGGCGTCGTTGACCCCTTGGGCGGTCGGGTAGCGTCGGGGCATGGCTTTCGGATCTCACGTGCCCACGGTCGGTGTCGGCGACCTCGCCGGCGACGACTTTCTCCTTGACGTCCGCGAGGACGAGGAATGGCAGGCGGGCCACGCCGCGGGTGCGCTGCACATCCCGATGAGCGAGTTCGTCGCACGCTTCGGCGAGCTGACCGAGGCCGCCCCGCAGGACGGCAAGGTCAACGTCATCTGCCGGGTCGGCGGGCGCTCGGCGCAGGTCGCCATGTACCTCGTCCAGCAGGGGATCGACGCCGTGAACGTCGACGGCGGCATGCAGAGCTGGGAGGCCGCGGGCCGGCCCGTCGTCGACGACAAGGGCCAGCCGGGCACCGTGGTCTAGCTCTTCGGGTGGGTCAGCCGAGCGGGTGGGTCAGCCGAGCGGGTGGGCGGCGAGCAGGTCGCCCAGGGTCTCCTCGTGCGCCGCTGCCGGGCCGAGGGACAGCTCCAGATGCTTGGCCCACGCGTGGTAGCGGTGCAGGGGATAGTCGGTGTCTGATCCGAAGCCGCCGTGCAGATGCTGGGCCGTCTGCACGACCCTGCGTACGCCCTCCGACGCCCAGATCTTGGCGACGGCGACATCCCCCGTGGCGGGCAGGGCGCCGCTCGCACCGGTGCTGATGCGCCAGGCGGCCTGCCAGAGGGTGGCCTCCATCGCGCGCAGGTCGATGTAACGGTCGGCCGCCTGCACCGCCACGGCCTGGAAGGTGGCGACGGGGAAGCCGAACTGCTCGCGCTTGCCGGTGTATTCGCTGGTCATGGCCAGCACCGCCTCGCCGAGGCCGAGGGCGAGGGCGCAGGTCCCGGTGGTGAGCAGATCGCGCAGCCACTCCCGGGCTCCGTCGGCCTCGATGACGTCGCCGCCGCCGATCCGTACGGAACTCAGGCTGAGCTCGCCGAGGCGCTCACCGCTCGTGGACACCTGCTCGGCGAGGCCGAGGCCTTGGATCTCGCGGGGGACCACCGCGATGACGGACCTGCCGGCGGAGGTGTGGGCGGGCACCATGATGTGGTCGGCGCTCTGGGCCCAGGGCACAGCCGTCTGTGTGCCGTCGAGCAGCCAGTCGTCGCCGTCCTGCCGTGCGGTGACGGAGAGTTCGGCCGGGTCGTGCCCGCTGCGGCCGTTCGCCGCGACGGTCAGGACGAGTTCTCCGCGGGCGGCCTTCGGCAGGATCCGCTGCTTCAACTCCGCGCTGCCGTACGTCTGCACGGCATACGCTGCCGCACCGCTCTCCAGGAGCGGGACCCTGGCGAGCTTCCTCGCGGACTCGCGCAGGACAAGGCAGAGCGCGGTGGCATCCAGGCCCGCACCGCCGTACTCGGGGTCGAGGAGCAGGCTCAGCAGGTCGGCCGCGGCGAGTTTGGCCCACAGCGCGCGGTCGAAGTCCTCCGCGACGGCGCCCGGTACGAGGGCGGGGCTCGGCACTCCGTCGGCGGCGACGGAGGCGAAGAGCGCCTTCGCCGCCTCGACGGCCGCCTGCTGTTCCTCGGTGAAGGTGAAGTCCACTGCTTGTCCTCCCGTGCACCGGCCCGACTGCTCTGTCTCTCCCGCCCGCTGTTTCTGACGGGCCGTCAAGATAGAACAGGTTCTACAGGAAGGGAACAGCGACGGGACAGGCAGTGCGGTATGCCGGGTCGGCAGTGCGGTACGCCGGGCAGGCAGCGCGCTGCGGACCTCTCAGAGGCTGCGGTACGGATGTCGCCGGGGGCCGCGGTCCGGGCCTCTCAGCGGTCGAAGTCCAGCTCCACCCTGTCCGTGGCCGGATGTGACTGGCACGCGAGCACATATCCCGCCTCCGTCTCCTCCGGCTCCAGCGCGAAGTTGCGGTTCATCCGCACCTCGCCCGAGACCCGGAAGGCCCGGCAGGTCCCGCACACCCCGCCCTTGCAGGCGTACGGCGCGTCCGCGCGGTTGCGCAGCACGGTGTCGAGAAGGGACTCCCCGTCCTGGACCGGCCAGGTACCGGAGCGCCCGTCGAGCGTCACCGTCACGGTGCTGTTCGCGGGGGCGGCCGACGTGGCGGCGGGCGCCGGTGAGGCGAGGCCGTCGTCCACGTGGAATATCTCCTCGTGGATGCGCTCGCGCGGTACGCCCAGGCCGCGCAGGGTCTTCTCCGCTCCCTGGACCAGGCCGAAGGGACCGCACAGGAACCAGCCCGACACCTCATCGACGGGCAGCAGCGCGGGCAGCAGCCTGCCGAGCCGCTCCTCGTCGAGCCGTCCGGAGTCGAGCCCCGACTGCTGTTCCTCGCGGGAGAGCACCGTGACCAGCTGGAACCGCTGGGGCCAGCGGTCCTTGAGGTCGGCGACCTCCTCCAGGAACATCGTCGACGCGGTGGTGCGGTCGCTGCGGACGAGGCAGAACGTGGCGCTCGGATCGCGCTCCAGGAGCGTCGTGACGATGGAGAGCACCGGCGTGATCCCACTGCCGCCGACCACCGCCGCATAGCGTCCGGGCGCCGGTTCGAGCGTGAAGCGCCCGGCCGGGGTCATCACCTCGAGAGCATCGCCGACGGCGACTTCCTTCAGGGCATACGTCGAGAAGGCACCGCCCTCCACGAAGCGCACCCCGACCCGCAGGGTCGCCGGTTCCGCGGGGCGCTCGGGGTGGGGCGCGGGTGCGCAGATCGAGTACGTACGCCGGATCTCCGCGCCGTCGACGAAGCGGCGGACGGCGAGATGCTGTCCCGCTGCGTACCGGAACTCCTCGCGCAGTGCGGGCGGCACCTCGAAGGTCAGCGCCACGGAGTCGTCGGTGAGCCGCTCGACGTCCGCTACCCGGAGCTGGTGGAAGCGGGCCATCACAACTCCTTGAAGTGGTCGAACGGTTCACGGCAGGAGACGCACCGCCGCAGGGCCTTGCAGGCCGTCGACGAGAAGCGGCTGAGCAGTTCGGTGTCGGTCGAGCCGCAGTGCGGGCAGCGGACCGAGAGGGTGAGCGGTATCGGGCCGCCGCTGCCGGTCCCGTCGACGCTGTGCGGGCGCGGGGGTGCGATGCCGAACTCCGCCAGCTTGCGTCGGCCCTCTGCGCTGATGTCGTCCGTCGACCAGGCGGGGGAGAGCACGGTGTGCACGCAGACCTCGGCCATGCCGCGCTCGCGCAGCACCTGCTCGATGTCGGCGGTCATGGTCTCTATGGCCGGGCAGCCGGTGTACGTCGGGGTCAGCTCGACGTCGACCTTGCCGATGCCGCGGACGCGGACCCCGCGCAGCACCCCGAGCTCGGCGAGCGTGATGACCGGCAGCTCCGGGTCGGGCACGGAACCCGCCAGGGCAAGGAGCTCCTCTTCCAGGGCGGTGGTCACCATGACGCCCCCGGATGACTGCGGTGCAGATGCTGCATCTCGGCGAGCATCCGCCCGAAGGACTCGGTGTGCAGGCCCTGACGCCCCGCGCCCGCCGCCCAGGCCCCTTCCTGCGGACCGGTGGGCACGGTCAGGGTGGCCTTCTCGATGACGGCGGTCACCGAGGCCGTCCAGCTCTCGCGCAACGCCGGCCAGTCGACCCCCGGGGCGCCGTCCGCGCCGTCGAGGCCCTCCACCGGCTGGAACATCTCTCCGGTGAACCGCCAGAGCGCGTCCAGCCCGCGTGCCATCCGCTCATGGCTCTCCGCGGTCCCGTCGCCGAGCCGCAGCGTCCACTGCTCCGCGTGGTCCTGGTGGTAGGCGACTTCCTTGACCGCCTTCGCCGCCAGCGGGGCGAACGTGCTGTCACCGCTCGCCAGCTGCCCGTACAGCAGGGTTTGGTAGGTGGAGAAGTAGAGCTGGCGGGCGATCGTGTGGGCGAAGTCGCCGTTCGGCTGCTCGACCAGCTGGAGGTTGCGGAAGGCGCGCTCCTCGCGCAGGTAGGCCAGCTCGTCCTCGTCCCCCGCCAGGGAGAGCAGGACGCGTGCCTGGCCGAGGAGGTCGAGGGCGATGTTCGCCAGGGCGACCTCTTCTTCGAGGACGGGTGCGTGGCCCGCCCACTCCCCGAGGCGGTGCGAGAGCACCAGTGCGTCGTCGCCCAGGGCGAGGGCGGTGGCGGTGGCCGTCGGGGTCAGTGGCGTGGTCGGCGTGGTCACAGGTGCTTCACCCCCTCCGGGATTTCGTAGAACGTCGGGTGGCGGTAGGGCTTGTCGCCCGCCGGTTCGAAGAAGGAGTCCTTCTCGTCGGGCGAGGAGGCGGTGATCTGCGCGGACGGCACGACCCAGATCGAGACGCCTTCGCTGCGGCGGGTGTACAGATCGCGGGCGTTGCGCAGGGCCATTTCCGCGTCCGGTGCGTGCAGGCTGCCCGCGTGGGTGTGGGAGAGCCCGCGGCGGGAGCGCACGAACACCTCCCACAGCGGCCATTCGGTCGAGCTGCTCATGCCTTCGCCTCCCCGTGCTTGGCGGCGAACGCCGCTGCTGCCTCGCGCACCCACGCGCCTTCCTCGTGCGCGGTCCTGCGCTGGGTGATCCGTTGTTCGTTGCAGGGGCCGTTGCCCTTGAGGACCGCCCAGAACTCCGTCCAGTCGATCGCGCCGAAGTCGTGCTGCCCCCGCTCCTCGTTCCACACGAGGTCCGGGTCGGGGAGCGTCAGGCCGAGCGACTCGGCCTGGGGGACGCAGATGTCCACGAAGCGCTGGCGCAGCTCGTCGTTCGAGTGGCGCTTGATCTTCCAGGTCATCGACTGCTCGGAGTGCGACGACTCGTCGTCCGGCGGGCCGAACATCATCAGGGACGGCCACCACCAGCGGTCCACCGCGTCCTGCGCCATCGCGTGCTGGGCCTCGGTGCCCCGGCTGAGGGCGAGCAGCGACTCATACCCCTGGCGCTGGTGGAACGACTCCTCCTTGCAGACGCGGACCATCGCGCGGGCATAGGGGCCGTACGAACAGCGGCACAGGGGGACCTGGTTCGTGATCGCGGCGCCGTCCACCAGCCAGCCGATCGCGCCGACGTCGGCCCAGGTCAGCGTCGGGTAATTGAAGATCGACGAATACTTCTGGCGGCCCGAGTGCAGCTTGTCGAGCAGCTCGTCACGGCTGGCGCCGAGGGTTTCGGCGGCGCTGTACAGATACAGACCGTGGCCGGCCTCGTCCTGGACCTTGGCCATCAGGATCGCCTTGCGCCGCAGGGACGGGGCGCGCGTGATCCAGTTTGCCTCCGGCTGCATGCCGATGATCTCGGAGTGCGCGTGCTGCGCTATCTGCCGGACCAGTGAGGCGCGATAGGCGTCGGGCATCCAGTCGCGCGGCTCGATGCGCTCGTCGGCCGCGACCGCGGCGTCGAAGGCCGCCGTGTGCGCCGCTGTGCCCGCGGCGTCGGCCGCTGCCCGGTCCGCTTCGGACCGGGCCGTCTGATGCTCGGCTGCTGTCGCCATCGCGGTCCCCCTCGACCTTTAGCTAGCTACCGACCGATCGTTCGGTTCGTCGAGTTCAATGGTGCGGCTCAGCGCCATAAGGTGTCAACCCTGTGGATAACTTCACGGACGCTGTGCCTGGCGCGCAGGCATGAGTACCGTTCCGGTGCGAAGCGGTCGGCAGGGATTCCTGTGACGGGCAGGCCGACGGGCGCGGCACCACCGTGCGGGAACGGGAATCGGGGCGGAATGGACGCGAACGACAACAACGCCAACGAGTCGCTGCCTCCACCCTCCGGCGCCGTGCCGCCGCGCTCCGACGCCGCGTCCCCGCCCGTCGACGACGCCATGCCCCCGCTCGCCGACGCCGTGCCCCCGCCCCGCAGCGGCATCGCCGCCCTCTCCCCGCGCCACCAGGTGGCCGGGGTGCTCGCGCTGGTGCTCGTCGCCGTCACGGCCTGTGTCCACGTCGGGATGCTCTTCCTCCACGTCGCCCCCTCGAACACCGTGACCAAGCAGCACGGGCAGGCCGTCGACGACTGGATCTATCCCGAGTTCGAGCAGAACTGGAAGCTCTTCGCGCCCAACCCGATGCAGCAGAACATCGCGGTGCAGGCCCGCGCCCAGTTCCGTACGGACAGCGGAACCAACGGGACCACCGGTTGGTACGACCTGTCCGCGCGCGACGGCGCCGCCATCGACGGCAATCTGCTGCCCAGCCACACGCAGCAGAACGAGCTGCGCAGGGCCTGGGACTTCTACGTCGGCGCGCACGACGCGCAGAATCGTCCCCGCGGCCTGCGCGGGCAGCTCTCGGAGCAGTACATCCGCCGCATCGTGGTGATGCGCGTCGAGCGCGAGGAAGCCGGGGGCCCCGGCGCCGCCATCGAGCGCGTCCAGGTCCGCTCCAGGACCACGAACGTGCCGCCTCCCGGGTGGAGCGACGAGAAGGTCAGCAGCAAGCCGGTCATCCGCCAGCTGCCGTGGTGGTCCGTGACAGCCGATGACATGCCCCTGGGCAAGGCTGAGAAGTCCGAGGGGGACGCCCGGTGAACCGCTTCGGCTCCCTGCTCGGGCGCGGCATGGAACGGGTCACCGCATCCGCGCTCGGCCCGTACCAGACCGCGGTGATCCGCATCGGGTTCGCCGCCACCTGGCTGCTCTTCCTGCTGCGCGAACTCCCTCACCGCCACGAGCTGTACGGGCCCGACAGCCCGTGGAACTGGGACATGGCCCAGCAGCTCATCGCCGAGAACCACGCCTTCACGGCACTGATGTGGTCCGACGGACGCATCTGGTTCGAGGTCGTCTACGCGCTCGCCGTCCTGAGCAGCGCCCTGCTGATGCTCGGCTGGCGCACGCGCACGATGTCCGTGCTCTTCATGATCGGCGTGCTCTCGCTGCAGAACCGCTCCATCTTCATGGGAGACGGCGGCGACAACGTCATCCACCTCATGGCCACCTACCTCGTGTTCACGCGCTGCGGCCAGGTCTGGTCGCTCGACGCCCGGCGTGCGGCACGCGCGCGCAAGACTCCGGTCCCGCAGGAAGAGGCGGCGGATCCCCGGGCCGCGGCGGTTGACCGGGTCGGACCCGTGCTGTGGTGGGTCCTCGGCCTCGGCCTCTCCGTGGTGACGTTCATGGGGGAGCTCAGCGGAGGCTGGCTCCTTGTCTTCTGGGGCCTGTGGCTGACGCACGGCCTGTGGTGGGCCGTCGGACGGCGCGCGCCCGACAGCGAGGCGCGCAAGCTGCTCGACGTCATCGTGAAGCTCGCGCACAACGCCGCACTGCTGGTGATCATGGTCGAGGCGTGTCTGATCTACGCGACGGCCGGCTGGTACAAGATCCAGGGCAGCCGCTGGCAGGACGGCACGGCCATCTACTACCCGCTGCGTCTGGAGTACTTCTCCCCCTGGCCCGCGCTCTCCGACCTGCTCGCCTCGCACGGCCTGATGGTGATGCTGGTGACGTACGGGACGGTCGCCGTGCAGGTGGCCTTCCCCTTCACCCTCTTCAACAGGAGGGTCAAGAACGTTCTGCTCGCCGCCATGATCTTCGAGCATGCGGTCATCGCCGTCGTCCTCGGTCTGCCGTTCTTCTCGCTCGCGATGATCGCGGCCGATGCCGTGTTCCTGCCGACGTCGTTCCTGCGGCGCGTCGGCGGCTGGGCGGCACGCGCGCGTGGCGGGCTGGTCGCGCGGTTCTCGCGGGGCCGTAAGGTGCCGGGGCAGCGCACGCAGGACGGAGAGCCGGCCACGGAATCCGCCGAGCACGCGCGCGTAGGCTTCCCTTCATGAACGGGACGTACGCGGGATGAACGGGACGCACCAGCGTGATCCGGACGATGCAGTGCGTGCCTGGCGCGAGGCCGCCGACACGTCCGTGCTGCTCGACGGCTTCCATGCCGTCAAGCACGCGCTGCGCTTCGGAGCGCTGATCCCCTCGGCGCTGACCAGCGACAGGGCCGCCGTCCTCGCCCTCGCCGACGAGCTCGCTCCGGACGTGAAGGACGCCCTCGACACGCTCCTCGTGCAGGTCCCCGACGGCACCCTGCGCGCCCTTGTGCCGCGCCTGCACCCCACCGGGGTGGCCGCGCTGGCGGTGCGCCCTTCTCGTACGGCCAACCTCGACGCGCTCGCCCGCATGCCCAGGACCGCGCCCGTCGTCGTCCTCGACGATCCCCGCAATCTGGGCAACGCGGGGGCCGTGATCCGGCTCGCCGCGGGGTTCGGGGCGACGGGTGTCGTCACGACCGGCACGCTCGATCCTTGGCACCCCACGGTCGTCCGCGGTGGCGCCGGTCTGCACTTCGCCACGGCCGTCGAGCGGATGGAGGTCGACGGGCTGCCGCCAGGGCCGGTGTTCGCGCTTGACGCGGAGGGCGAGGACATCCGCGGCCTCAAGCTGCCGGACGATGCCGTCCTGGCCTTCGGCTCCGAGCGCAGCGGCCTGTCCGCGCGGCTGCGGGAGCGCGCCGACCACCTGGTGTCGCTGCCGATGCGGCCCCAGGTCTCCAGCTACAACCTGGCCACCAGCGTCGGGATGACGCTCTTCCACTGGTCGGCGGGCAGGCCTCCGGGCGCGGAGGCCTGAACCCGCCGCGGGACGTCAGGCGTCCCTGCGCACCTCCACCACGCGGAAGCGGTTGGCCACGAACGCTCCGTCGCACAGCGCGGCGTTCGCCGCGGGGTTGCCGCCCGAGCCGTGGAAGTCCGAGAACGCGGCCGTCTGGTTCACATAGACGCCACCCGTGAGGTTCAAGGAGAGCTGGGCGCACTCCTCCAGGCAGGTCTCTTCCACGGCGCCGGACACCTCGTCCGACGTCGTGTACGCGCCGACCGTCATCGCGCCCTTGTCGCGCACCGTGCGGCGCAGCAGCTCCACGGCGTCCGCCGACGAGTCGACCGCGACGGCGAAGGAGACGGGGCCGAAGCACTCGTCCAGATAGACCGCCTCGGCGTCCGGCTTCGCGCCGTCCAGCTTGACGATCACCGGGGTGCGGACCACGGCGCCGGGGAACTCGGGGTTGCTGATCTCCCGTGAGGGGAGGGCCACTTCACCGAGTCCGGCGGCGGCCTCCAGGCGCGACTTCACGTCCGGGTTCACCAGGGCGCCCAGGATGCCGTTCGCCCGGGCGTCGTCGCCGAGCAGGCCGTTCACCGATGCGGCGAGGTCGGACACCACGTCGTCGTACGACTTGGCTCCGGCGTCCGTCGTGATGCCCTCACGGGGGATCAGGAGGTTCTGCGGGGTCGTGCACATCTGGCCGCTGTACAACGACAGGGAGAAGGCGAGGTTGGCCAGCATCCCCTTGTAGTTGTCCGTCGAGTCGACGACGACGGTGTTCACGCCGGCCTTTTCCGTGTAGACCTGCGCCTGGCGGGCGTTGGCCTCCAGCCAGTCGCCGAAGGCCGTCGAGCCCGTGTAGTCGATGATCTTGATCTCGGGGCGGACGGCGAGAGTCTTGGCGATGCCCTCGTCCGGCCGCTCGGCGGCCAGGCACACGAGGTTCGGGTCGAAGCCCGCGTCGGCGAGGGCCTCGCGCGCGATGCGCACCGTCAGCGCGAGCGGCAGCACCGCGCGCGGGTGGGGCTTGACCAGGACGGGGTTGCCGGTGGCCAGGGAGGCGAAGAGGCCCGGATAGCCGTTCCACGTCGGGAAGGTGTTGCAGCCGATCAGGAGCGCGATGCCGCGCGCCACGGGCGTGAAGCGCTTGTCCAGACCGATCGGGTCCCGCTTGCCCTGGGGCTTGGACCACTCGGCCGCGTCGGGGGTGCGTGCCTGCTCGACGTACGCATACGCCACCGCTTCGAGGCCGCGGTCCTGGGCATGCGGCCCGCCCGCCTGGAAGGCCATCATGAAGGCCTGGCCGCTGGTGTGCATGACCGCGTGCGCCATCTCGTGCGTACGGGCGCTGATGCGCGACAGGATCTCCAGACAGACCATCGCGCGCACTTCCGCGCCCGCGTCGCGCCAGGCACGCATTCCGGCGCGCATCGCGGGCAGCAGCGTGTCGATGTCCGGGTGGGGGTACGTGATGCCCAGCTCGGGCCCGTACGGAGAGACTTCCGCGCCTGTCCAGTCGTCCGTGCCCGGCTGGTCGAGGTCGAAGCGGCTGCCGAGGAGGGCGTCGAAGGCGGCCTTGCCCTCGGGCAGGCTCAGACTGCCGTTCTCTCCATAGGCCTTGGGGTGCTCGGGGTGCGGCGACCAGTACGCGCGCGTGCGGATCGTCTCCAGCGCCTGGTCGAGTGTGGGCCGGTGTGTGGCGATCAGCTGATGCGCGGTGAGTTCGGCGGCCATATCGGACCAACTCCTCGTCGAGCCGGCTCTTCGTCGAGCCGGCGAGCTGGGCAGGGCAGTGGGCAGGAACAGACGGACAGAGCTAGAGTAACCGAACGATCGGTCGGGACAAGGGGGTCCGCCGAACCTGTGGACAACTCCTCGCCGGACACCCCGCACCCTCCGGCGGACACCTCGTGCGGGAGGATCGCGAGCATGACAGCACTCGAGCTCAGCAGCCCCGTTGCCGTGGTCGGCACCGGCACCATGGGGCAGGGCATCGCCCAGGTCGCCCTGCTCGCGGGCCACCCCGTGCGGCTGTACGACGCCGTGGAGGGCCAGGCGAAGGCCGCGGCCGCCGCAATCGGCGCCCGCCTGGACCGGCTCGTGGAGAAGGGCAGGCTCACGGCCGACGACCGGTCAGCGGCGGGAGCCGGACTCGCACCGGTCGACAGCCTCGCCGAGCTCGCGGGGTGCGGACTGGTCATCGAGGCGATCCTGGAACAACTGCCCGTGAAGCAGCGCCTCTTCGAAGAACTGGAAGAGATCGTCGGCGAGGACTGCCTCCTCGCCACCAACACGTCCTCCCTCTCCGTCACCGCCATCGCGGGCACGCTCAAGAAGCCCGGCCGTTTCGTGGGCCTGCACTTCTTCAACCCCGCGCCGCTGCTCCCCCTCGTCGAGGTCGTCAGCGGCTTCGCGACCGACGAAACGGCCGCCACGCGCGCGTACGAGACGGCGCGGGCCTGGGGCAAGACGCCGGTGCGCAGCGCGGACACCCCCGGCTTCATCGTCAACCGCATCGCCCGGCCCTTCTACGCCGAGGCGCTGCGCGTCTACGAGGAGCGGGCCGCGGACCCGGCCACCATCGACGCCGTCCTGCGTGAATGCGGCGGCTTCAAGATGGGCCCCTTCGAGCTCACCGATCTCATCGGGCAGGACGTGAACGAAGCCGTCACCCGCTCGGTGTGGGAGTCCTTCTTCCAGGACCCCAAGTTCACGCCGTCACTCGCCCAGCGCCGCCTCGTCGAGTCCCGGCGCCTGGGCCGCAAATCCGGTCAGGGCTGGTACGCGTACGGGGACGACGCATCGCGCCCCGAGCCGCACACGGCGGCGCCCGCGGCGGCCCCGGCCTCCGTCGTGCTGCACGGAGACCTGTTCCAGGCGCACGACGTCGCCAAACTGATCGACGAATCCGGCATCGACATCCCGTACGAGGAGGCTCCCGACCCCGACCGCCCCGGCTGGCTCGAATTGCCCAGCGGTGTGCGGATGTTCCTGGCCGACGGTTCCACCGGGGACGACGCCGATGAGGCGGTGATCCAGTTCGATCTCGCGCTGGACTACCGTTCCGCGACCAGGATCGCCCTCGCCCCCTCCGTGGCGGTGACCGAGGAACAGCTCAACGAGGCCGTGGGCCTCTTCCAGGCGCTGGGCAAACAGGTCAGCGTCATCGCCGACGTGCCGGGGATGATCGTGGCCCGTACGGTCGCCATGCTCGTCGACTTCGCCCGGGACGCCGTCGCGCGCGGTGTCGCCAGCAAGGAGGACATCGACACGGCGATGCTCCTGGGCGTCAACTACCCGCGCGGACCGATCGAGTGGGGCGAGGCGCTCAACCCGCACTGGGCCATCGAAACCCTGGAATGCCTGCACCAGGAGTACCCCACCGGCCGCTACGCGCCGTCCCGGGCGCTGCGCCGCGCGGCAGCGCGAGAGGACCTCAACGCATGACCACCACCAGGCGCGACACGTACACCCCGGAGAGCCTCCTGGCGGTGGCTGTCCGGGTCTTCAACGAGCGCGGATACGACGGCACCTCCATGGAGCACCTCTCCAAGGCGGCCGGCATCTCCAAGTCCTCGATCTACCACCACGTCACGGGCAAGGAGGAGCTCCTGCGCCGCGCGGTGAGCCGCGCGCTCGACGGGCTCTTCGGGATCCTCGCCGAGGAGCACGCGCGCGTGGGCACCGCCGTGCAGCGCCTGGAGCACGTCACGCGCCGCACCGTCGAGGTGCTGATCGCGGAACTGCCCTATGTGACGCTGCTCCTTCGCGTGCGCGGCAACACGGACACCGAGCGGTGGGCCATGGAGCGGCGCAGGGAGTTCGACCAGCAGGTGGCCGATCTGCTGAAGGAAGCCGTGGCCGACGGCGACCTGCGCTCGGACGTCGAACTGCGCCTAGCCACCCGGCTGCTCTTCGGCATGATCAACTCCATTGTGGAGTGGTACCGGCCGGACGCCCGCGGCGCTTCGTCGGGCGAGCAGGTCGCCGACGCCGTCGTCCAGCTGGCCTTCGCGGGGCTGCGCAGCAGCGGCAGCTGACCGGTCGGCTGCCGGGCGGCTGTGCGGGCAGCCGTCAGGTCAGCTGTCCGGATCGAGGTCGTCCTCCTCGAAGACCAGCAACGTACGCGTGCTGAGCACTTCGGGGATGGACTGGAGCCGGGTCAGGACCAGCTCGCGCAGCGCGCGGTTGTCCGGCGTGTGCACCAGGAGCAGCACGTCGAAGTCGCCGCTGACCAGCGCGATGTGCGAGGCGCCCGGCAGGGTGCGCAGGTGCTCCCGCACCGTGCGCCAGGTGTTCTGGACGATCTTGAGCGTTATATACGCGGATGCGCCCTGACCTGCGCGTTCATGGTTTATTCGGGCTCCGAAGCCGCGGATCACCCCGTCGTCGATGAGCCGGTTGATGCGTGCGTACGCGTTGGCCCGTGACACGTGGACGCGCTCGGCCACGGCCCTTATCGACGCACGCCCGTCCGTATGCAGGATGTGCAGGATGTCGCGGTCGATCGAGTCCAGCGGGCGGGGCAGGCCCTCCTGGCGGTCACCGGACCGGCTCTCCGGCCGATCACCGGGCCGGCCTTCCGGACGATCGCCGTCCCGCCCGTCGGCCATTCGTTCAGATGCCATGTCCCCCCGCCTCCCTACCATGGACGTACTGCATCCATCCCAGGTTGTGGAGAACCGTTTGTCCACAGCCTGGAGGTGCCTGTAGCCAAAATGTGCCGACGACCGAACAATCGGTAGGTGAGGCGCCTCACATTCGCCGCGCCTCTTTGCCGCTCCCCAGAGGAGATCGCTTCCACATGGAGGTGCCGACATGACGGTCATGGAGCAGCGGGGCGTCTACCGGCCCACCCCGCCACCCGCATGGCAGCTCAGGACGGATCCCGCGCCGCTGCTGCCCGACGCCGAGCCGTACCGCGTCCTGGGCACGGAAGCCGCGGGCAAGGCCGACGAGGAGCTCCTGGGCCGCCTGTACGCGCAGCTGGTGCGCGGCCGGCGGTACAACACGCAGGCGACGGCCCTGACGAAGCAGGGCAGGCTGGCCGTCTATCCCTCCAGCACCGGCCAGGAGGCGTGCGAGGTGGCCGCCGCGCTGGTCCTTCAGGAGCAGGACTGGCTCTTCCCCAGCTACCGGGACACGCTCGCCGCGGTGGCCCGCGGCCTCGACCCCGTCCAGGCGCTGACCCTGCTGCGGGGCGACTGGCACACCGGGTACGACCCGCGCGAGCACCGCATAGCGCCCTTGTGCACTCCTCTGGCGACCCAGCTCCCGCACGCCGTGGGCCTCGCGCACGCCGCCCGCCTCAAGGGCGACGACGTGGTCGCGCTGGCCATGGTCGGCGACGGCGGCACCAGTGAGGGCGACTTCCACGAGGCGCTGAACTTCGCGGCCGTCTGGCAGGCGCCCGTCGTCTTCCTGGTGCAGAACAACGGCTTCGCGATCTCCGTGCCGCTCGACAAGCAGACCGCCGCCCCCTCCCTGGCCCACAAGGCCGTCGGGTACGGAATGCCGGGACGCCTGGTGGACGGCAACGACGCGGCCGCGGTGCACGAGGTCCTGAGCGAAGCGGTGTCCCGCGCGCGTGAGGGCGGCGGCCCCACGCTCGTCGAAGCGGTGACGTACCGCATGGACGCCCACACGAACGCCGATGACGCCACGCGCTACCGCGGGGACGCCGAGGTCGAGGCCTGGCGCGACCACGACCCGATCCTGCTCCTGGAGCGGGAGCTGACCGAGCGCGGCCTCCTCGACGAGGAGCGGACCAGGGCGGCCCGCGACGACGCCGAGGCCATGGCGGCCGACCTGCGCGAACGCATGAACAAGGACCCCGAGCTCGACCCCATGGACCTCTTCGGCCAGGTGTACGCCGAGCAGACCAGCCAACTGCGCGAACAGGCGGCGCAGTTGCGGGCCGAGCTTGAGGCATCGGAGGAAGAAGGCGCGGACGGCGCTGAGAACGCTGGGAACGCTGAGGACGCGGACGGCGAGGAGAACGCGCGATGAGCACGGTCGCGGCCGAACGGGCCGCCAAGAAGGCGGCCAAACCGGCCACCATGGCGCAGGCGCTCGGGCGCGCGCTGCGCGACTCCCTGGCCGAGGACCCGACCGTGCACGTCCTCGGCGAGGACGTCGGGGCGCTCGGCGGGGTCTTCCGGGTCACCGACGGACTCACCAAGGAGTTCGGCGAGGACCGCTGTACGGACACGCCGCTCGCCGAGGCGGGCATCCTGGGGACGGCCGTCGGCATGGCGATGTATGGCCTTCGGCCCGTCGTCGAGATGCAGTTCGACGCGTTCGCCTACCCCGCATTCGAGCAGCTGATCTCGCACGTGGCGCGGATGCGCAACCGCACGCGGGGCGCGATGCCGCTGCCCATCACGGTGCGGGTGCCCTACGGCGGCGGCATCGGCGGAGTCGAGCACCACAGCGACTCCTCCGAGGCGTACTACATGGCGACTCCGGGGCTCCATGTCGTCACGCCCGCCACGGTCGCCGACGCCTATGGCCTGCTGCGCGCCTCCATCGCCTCCGACGACCCGGTCGTCTTCCTGGAGCCGAAGCGCCTCTACTGGTCCAAGGCCGACTGGAACCCGGACGCACCGCAGACCGTTGAACCCATAGGCAAGGCAGTGGTCCGGCGCACCGGACGCAGTGCCACGCTTCTCACGTACGGCCCGTCCGTGCCCGTCTGCATGGAGGCAGCCGAGGCTGCGGTCGCCGAGGGGTGGGACATCGAAGTGGTCGATCTGCGCTCCCTCGTGCCCTTCGACGACGAGACGGTGGCCGCCTCCGTGCGGCGGACCGGGCGCGCGGTCGTCGTGCACGAGTCGAACGGCTTCGGCGGTCCCGGCGGGGAGATCGCCGCGCGCGTCACCGAGCGGTGCTTCCACCACCTGGAGGCGCCGGTGCTGCGCGTCGCCGGGTTCGACATCCCGTATCCGCCGCCGATGCTGGAGCGGCACCATCTGCCGGGCGTGGACCGGATCCTGGACGCGGTGGCGCGCTTGCAGTGGGAGGCGGACAGCTGATGGCGCAGGTGCTTGAGTTCAAGCTGCCCGATCTCGGTGAAGGGCTCACGGAGGCGGAGATCACCCGCTGGCTCGTGCAGGTCGGCGATGTCGTCGCCGTGGACCAGCCCGTCGTCGAGGTGGAGACGGCCAAGGCGATGGTCGAGGTGCCCTGCCCGTACGGAGGCGTGGTGACGGCCCGCTTCGGCGAAGAGGGCACGGAACTTCCGGTGGGAGCGCCGCTGTTGACGGTGGCCGTCGGCGCCCCGTCGGGGAGCGCGGACGCGGCCCCGGAAGAGCCTGCGGAGCGGGCCCTTCAGACGGCTGCCGCCGAGGAGTCCTCCGGCAACGTCCTGGTCGGGTACGGCACGGCCGCGGCGCCCGCGCGGCGCAGGAGGGTGCGGTCGGCGGGACCCGGCGCGCAGCTCGCCCCGAAGCCTGCCGCGCAGCCCGCACCGAAGCAGGAGCCCGCCCGGCCGCAGAGCCCGGCCGGGCAGTCCGGGGCCGCGGGGCCGGATGCCCTGCCGGGCGCGGACGGCCCGATACCGGTGATCTCGCCCCTCGTACGGAAGCTGGCCAGGGAGAACGGCGTGGAGCTCCGTCGGCTGACGGGCTCGGGGCCGGACGGGCTGATCATGCGGGCCGACGTGGAGCGGGCCATCGCGGCGGAGCTGACGGCAGTGAACGGGTTCACGGCGCCCGCGCACCCGCCCGTGCCCACGCACCCCCCGGCGCCCGCGCACACGCCGGCGGCATCCGTGCGCGAAGAGCCGCGTGGCTCGGCGGCGGGAGCGGAGATCCGCCATCCGCTGACCGGTATCAGGGGCCTCGTCGCGGACAAGATGTCCCGCAGCAGGCGCGAGATACCGGAAGCCACCTGCTGGGTCGACGCCGACGCGACCGAACTGCTCGCGGCCCGCACCGCGATGAACGCCGCCGTGAAGGAGGGCGGCGGGCCGAAGATTTCCCTGCTCGCGCTGTTCGCCCGCATCAGCGTGGCCGCCCTTGCCCGCTATCCGATGCTCAACTCCACCGTGGACATGGAAGCGCGCGAGGTGGTGCAGCTCGCCGACGTGCACCTCGGCTTCGCCGCGCAGACCGACCGCGGCCTGGTCGTCCCCGTGGTCCGCAACGCGAATACGCGGACCACCGACGGGGTGAACACCGAGCTGATCCGGCTCACGGAGGCGGCGCGGGACGGGAAGCTGACGCCGGGGCAGCTGACGGGCGGCACGTTCACGCTGAACAACTACGGGGTGTTCGGGGTCGACGGCTCCACGCCGATCATCAATCACCCCGAGGCGGCCATGCTCGGCGTGGGCCGGATCGTGCCCAAGCCGTGGGTGCACCAAGGCGAGTTGGCGGTGCGGCACGTCGTGCAGCTCTCGCTCACCTTCGATCACCGGGTGTGCGACGGCGGCACGGCCGGCGGGTTCCTGCGGTTCGTGGCGGACTGCGTGGAGCAGCCCGCGGTGTTGCTGCGGGCGGTGTGAGTCCCGGCACGGTGGTGTGAGTCCCCGTACAGAGGGGTGGCATTGATCCTTCGTGCGCCCATACTCGGGGGATGACCGCGCAGAGGGCTCCGGGTGGCTCCGTATCCGCCGCCTCGAACGCCGCCCCGACCGATGCACCTGCCGACGATCCCGACGATCGGCACGGCGCCCCGGACGCTGTGTACGGAGCCCCGGACGCTTCGTACGACGAGCCGGACGAGCCGGAAGCTCCGCACGGCGAGCCGTACGACGCCGTGGTGCTCGCGGGAGGCGGTGCGAGGCGGCTCGGCGGTGCGGACAAGCCCGGTGTGCGGGTGGGGGTCCGGGCGCTGCTCGACCGGGTGCTCGGGGCCTGTGCCGGGGCGGGGACCACGGTGGTCGTCGCCGGGCCGCGCCCGACCGCGCGCCCCGTGGTGTGGGCGAGGGAGGAACCCGCCGGGGCGGGCCCGCTCGCCGCGCTCGATGCGGGGCTGCGGCGCACGGTGGCGGAGCAGGTGGTGGTGCTCTCCGCCGATCTGCCGTTCCTGGAGGAGCGGACGGTGCACAGGCTGCTAGCCGCGCTGCGGGAGAGCGGCGCGGACGGCGCGGTGCTGAAGGACCCCGAAGGCCGGGACCAGCCCTTGGTCGCGGCCTACCGCAGTGCCTCGCTGCGACGTGAGCTTGCGCTGCTCGCCGACGGGTCCGACCGGAGCGACGGGCGCGACCGGCACGACGGGCCCGACCGGCACGACGGGCGCGACGCGCGCGACGGTTTGACGGGGCTTCCGCTGCGGGCGCTCACCGCGCGGCTCGAACTCACCAGGGTCGCCGACCCCCTCGCGTCCTTCGACTGCGACACCTGGGACGACATCGCCGCCGCGCGGGCGCGGATCAGGGAGCATGGGCACGTGTTGGATGAATGGATTTCCGCAGTCAAGGACGAACTGGGCATCGAGCTCGACGTCGACACCGGCTTGCTGCTCGACCTCGCCCGCGACGCCGCACACGGCGTGGCCAGGCCTGCGGCTCCGCTGACCACCTTCCTGGTGGGGTACGCGGCGGCGCGGGCCGCGGAGGGCGGCGGGCCCGAGGCGGTGGCCGAAGCCACCCGCAAGGCGGCGGCGCTGGCCACGCGGTGGGCACAGGAGGGCGACTCCGAAGCGGGGCCCGGCGCGAAGCCGGGGGCCGACTCCGGCGTGCAGCCGGGCACCACCGCCGGCCCGCATCCGGGTGCCGCGCCCGACGTGGCGCCGCAGGCCGGTCGTCCCGACCCGGGGCAGGACGCGCGGGCCGACATGCGGCCGGACGCCGGATGACTGGGCGGCCCACACCGGACGCCGAGCTCGACGAGGCTCTCGCCCTGGTGAACGACGACCATGAGCGCAGGACCGGCAGGCGCAGCGACGGCGCGCCCGCCGGCGGGAGCGACCTTCGGCACGCGTCGGCCGCCGCGGGCGCCGCGGGCGCCGCGGGCGCCGCGGGCGACCCCGGGCGCGAAGCACAGCAGCCCCAGCCTCCGTCAGGGCGGCCTGCGGCACCCCCCATGCCCACCTCACCCCCCACCGTGAGCGGCCCCACCGCCCCCAACGCCCCCAGCGGCCACGCCACCCCCGCGGACCGGGCGGCAGAGCACCGCGACATCACCCCCTGGCCCGCCGCCCGCACCACCGCCGGACGTGCTGCCCGCACCCCCGCCGGACGTGCCGCCGGGAACAGTCCTGCCGCGCGCACCGCCGTCCCCCTGGGCCAGGCGCTGGGGCTCGTACTCGCCGCGCCCCTCGCCGCCCTCACCGATCTGCCCTCCTTCGACACCTCCGCGATGGACGGCTGGGTCGTCGCGGGACCCGGCCCCTGGGACGTCAGGGCCGACGGGATTCTCGCCGGGCACGGGCAGCCGGACCCGCTCGCCGACGGCGAGGCCGTGCGGATCGCGACCGGGGCGCGGATTCCGCAGGAGGCCACCGCCGTCATCCGCAGCGAGCACGGGCTCATCGACGACAAGGGACGGCTGCACCCCCGGCGTGACGTCACGCAAGGGCAGGACATCCGGCCGCGCGGCCAGGAGTGCCGCTCCGGCGATCAGCTCCTGCCGCCCGGCACCCTGGTGACCCCGGCGGTGCTCGGTCTCGCGGCGGCCGCCGGGTACGACGAGCTGTCCGTCGTGCCGCGGCCCGTCGCCGAAGTGCTCGTCCTGGGGGACGAGTTGCTGACCGAAGGACTCCCCCACGACGGCCTCATCCGGGACGCGCTCGGCCCGATGCTCCCGCCCTGGCTGCGCTCGCTGGGCGCGGACGTCATCGCCGTACGCAGGCTCGGTGACGACGCCGAGGCGCTCCATCAGGCGATCACCACCTCGACCGCCGACGTCATCGTCACCACCGGCGGCACGGCCTCCGGCCCGGTCGACCACGTCCATCCCATCCTGCGCCGCATCGGTGCCGAACTCCTCGTCGACGGCGTCGCGGTGCGCCCCGGGCACCCCATGCTGCTCGCCCGCATCAGCCCCGACCAGCACCTCGTCGGCCTGCCCGGCAATCCGCTCGCCGCGGTCTCCGGCCTGCTGACCCTGGCCGAGCCCCTGCTGCGTACGCTCTCGGGGCGCCCCGCCCCGTCGCCGTACACCGCTGTTCTGCGCGAGGACGTACACGGGCACCCGCATGACACGCGCCTCGTCCCCGTCACCCTCCGCGCCGACCATGCCGTGCCGCTGCACTACAACGGCCCGGCCATGCTGCGCGGGATCGCGGTGGCCGACGGCCTCGCGGTCGTTCCGCCGGGCGGCGGGCGGCAGGGCCAGGAGTTGGAGGTCCTCGACCTCCCGTGGGCCCTGCCGGAAGCCGGAGCGGAAGCAGGAGCAGCCGCCGCAGGAGTGGGAGCGGGAACGGACGCAGCGAGCGGATCGACCACGAATCCGGGAGCGGACAGCCGCACGGACGCGGCCGGGGAGTGTTTCACGTGAAACTTCCCGGACACGACGCCATCGCCCGCCATCCCGACGAACATCTGGTGACCCACCGGATCAAGCTGCCCCGCAGGGTCGTCGAGCGGCCCCTTTTGCAGGTCGGCAAGCGTCTCCTCATGGCACTCGCGGTGCTCGCCCTGACGACCTTCATCGTCTACATCGACCGCGGCGGCTACCACGACAACTCGGACGACCGGCTCGACTTCCTCGACGCCGCCTACTACTCCACCGTCACGCTCTCCACCACGGGTTACGGCGACATCGTCCCGTACAGCGACAGCGCGCGGCTCTGCAACATTCTCCTGATCACGCCGCTGCGCGTGCTCTTCCTGATCATCCTGGTCGGCACCACACTCGAAGTGCTCACGGAACGTACGCGCGAGGAATGGCGTCTGAACCGCTGGAGGTCCAACTTGCGTGAACACACCGTCGTCGTCGGCTTCGGCACCAAGGGTCGCTCCGCGATCCAGACCGTCTGCGCGACCGGTCTGAAGCCCGAGCAGATCGTGGTGGTCGACCCGAGCGCGAAGGTCGTCGACGCCGCCACAGCGGAGGGCTATGCGGGTGTCATCGGTGACGCGACGCGCAGCGATGTGCTGCTCCGCGCCGAGGTGCAGCGCGCCCGGCAGATCATCATCGCGACCCAGCGCGACGACACCGCCGTCCTGGTCACGCTGACGGCCCGGCAGATGAACCGCGGGGCGAAGATCGTGGCCGCGGTGCGCGAGGAGGAGAACGCGCCGCTGCTTCGGCAGTCCGGTGCCGATGCGGTGATCACCAGCGCCAGTGCGGCGGGACGGCTGCTCGGCCTCTCCGTGCTCAGCCCCAGTGCGGGCATGGTCATGGAGGACCTGATCCAGCAGGGCAGCGGGCTCGACCTCGTGGAGCGGCCGGTGATAAAGGCCGAGGTGGGGATGGGAGTTCGGGAGACGGACGATCTCGTCGTGAGTGTCGTGCGTGGGCACCGGGTGCTCGGGTACGACGATCCCGCCGTCGGGAAACTTCAGTTGATGGACCGTCTGATCACCATCGTGCGGGCGACACCGGCGTCACCGATGGCCCCCGACGCCAAGTCGAACCCACCCAGGGGCGGCCTGCGCACGTAGCCCGTGTCCGCCGGGCGGCGGGGCCGCGTGCCCCGGGCGGATTTGCCGTGCGGTGGATTCGCCGTGCGGCGGGTTCGTGGCCGTAGTCCGGCTGGCCGGAAAGCGCAGAGAGTAGCCTCGCCCGCATGCATGCGATCACGATCCCCGAAGCCGGTGGACCCGAAGCGCTCGTATGGGCCGAGGTCCCCGATCCCGTACCCGGCGAGGGCGAGGTGCTGGTCGACGTCGTGGCCAGCGCCGTGAACCGCGCCGACCTGCTCCAGCGCCAGGGCTTCTACAACCCCCCGCCCGGCTCGTCCCCCTATCCGGGTCTTGAGTGCGCGGGCCGCGTCACCGACATCGGCCCCGGCGTCTCCGGCTGGAAGATCGGCGACGAGGTGTGCGCGCTGCTCGCCGGCGGCGGCTATGCCGAACAGGTCGTCGTCCCCGCGGGTCAGCTGCTGCCCGTGCCCGACGGCGTCGACCTCGTCACGGCGGCGGCGCTGCCCGAGGTGACGTCGACGGTCTGGTCCAACGTCTTCATGATTTCCCACCTCCGCCCGGGCGAGACGCTTCTCGTGCACGGCGGCTCCAGCGGTATCGGCACCATGGCGATCCAGCTGGCGAAGGCCGTCGGCGCCACGGTGGCGGTCACGGCGGGCACCAAGGTGAAGCTCGACTTCTGCCGTGAGCTCGGCGCGGACATCCTCATCAACTACCGCGAGCAGGACTTCGTCGAGGAGATCAAGAACGTCACGGACGGGGCAGGCGCGGACGTCATCCTCGACAACATGGGCGCCAAGTACCTGGACCGCAACGTGCAGTCCCTCGCGACCAGCGGCCGCCTCGCGATCATCGGCATGCAGGGCGGCGTCAAGGGCGAACTGAACATCGCCACGCTCCTGACCAAGCGCGCCGCGGTCACCGCGACCTCGCTGCGCGGACGCCCCGCGGAGGAGAAGGCAACGATCGTCGCGGCGGTGCGCGAGCACGTGTGGCCGCTGCTCGGCGCGGGCCACGTACGCCCGATCGTCGACCGGACGGTGCCGATGAGTGACGCGGCGGCCGCCCACCGCGTACTGGAGGAGAGCTCGCACATCGGCAAGGTGCTGCTCGTCCGCTGACGCGGGCCCGGAGCTCCCAGCCCTGCGCCGCGAGCTCCCAGCCCCGCGCCGCGAGCTCCCAGCCGCGCGCCCGCCCCGAACCCCCTGGCCAGGAGCCCTGCCGCTGCCTGGACTGCCCCGCTGCCGGGTCACCGAGATGCCCAAGGTGCCCAAGATGCCGGAGTTGTATCGCTGTGTGACGCTTGATGCAGCTCCAGTGATCTTTCTTGATCTTGGCGACCCGGTAGCGGGAGGGGGTCAGTGCGATGACTCCATGGCTTCGCCCCTTGTTGGTCCTGACGGTGCTCCTGGCCGTCGCACCCGTCTCACCCGTATCCCTCGCATCTTTCGTGTCCCCGTCGTACGCCGCCGATCCCACCCCCGGCGGCACCCGCGCGGGAAGCGTTCCCGGCGAGGGCCGGGCCCGGCCGGGGCGCGCGGATCCGGCGCCCCCACCACCCCCGGCCCCATCGGTCTCCGTACCGCCCCGCGAGCCGCAGCCGGAGCCCCTCGCCGAGAAGGCCGACGAGTCCACCGACACCACCGCGTCCGACGCCACCCGCCGGACCGCCGCCGAACCCGCCTTCCCCGGTCTGCGCGTCCTGCCGCTCGGCAGCGGACTCGTCCTGATCGGCCTCGGCCTCGGTTTCCTCGCCGTGAGGCTGCGCCGCGGCTGAACACGACCGACACGACCGGAACACGGTTGACCCGACCGGAACACGACCGACACGACCGGCCCCGCCGTACACGGTGGATCAGCGGCAAATGGGGGCACCACCGATGTGTGATGTACGTGTGCGAGAGAATGGCGGCATGGAGATGCCGAGGAACGAACGGTCGCCCGAGAGCCCCCAGGTCCTGGTTGTCGGACAGGACGGAATGGCGCTCGGCGGAGGCGGAGACGACGAATCCCGCGAGGTCCCGGTGACGGACATGGTCGAACAGCCGGCGAAGGTCATGCGCATCGGCAGCATGATCAAGCAGCTGCTCGAGGAGGTGCGGGCGGCACCTCTCGACGAGGCGAGCCGAGTGCGGCTCAAGGAGATCCACGCCAGCTCGGTCAAGGAGCTTGAGGACGGCCTCGCCCCCGAGCTCGTCGAGGAACTGGAACGTCTCTCCCTGCCCTTCACCGACGAAGGAGTGCCCAGCGACGCCGAGCTGCGCATCGCGCAGGCCCAGCTGGTGGGCTGGCTCGAGGGACTTTTCCACGGGATCCAGACGGCTCTCTTCGCGCAGCAGATGGCGGCGCGGGCGCAGCTCGAATCGATGCGGCGCGCGTTGCCGCCCGGTGCGGGCGGCGGCGAGGAGGAAGAGGACGGCGGCATCGCGGGACGGACCGGAGGCCCCTACCTGTAGGCGGCAGCCGGACACGACGACGCGGAGGGGCCCGGGAACACGTGTACAGGGCCCCCCCCGCCGTTATG
>NZ_JBNNJZ010000008.1:0-17925 GCF_050270335.1 Streptomyces sp. NPDC059900 | reverse complement strand
GGGGGGGGGGGCGTGGTGTAAGTGGAGGGCGGAATCGGGGGAGGGCCCGGCGGCCCCTACCTGTTGGGGCCAGCCGGAAACGACGAGGGGGTGGGCCGGTAAACATGGTGACGGGCCCCTCCGCGTCGTTGCTGCTCACCCCGTCAGGCCGACTCCTCAGCCCATCAGGCCGTCAGCCCGTCAGGCCGGATTACCCGTCGAAACGGTGAACTCGATGTCCACGTCGTCCGGGTCGATGTCCGAGTCCTCCTTGGGCGACTGCTGCATCACAGTGTCCTTCCCGTAGGTGTTCTCGTCGATCGTGCGCTTGTCGTACTGCCAGCCGGCCGCCTGCAAGCACTTCTGTACGGACCGCCAGTCCTTGAACGTGAAGTCCGGGACCTTGATCTTGGTCTCGTCGTTGTACGCCGTGTCAGGGTCGGTGCACTCCTCGGTCTCCACCGTCTGAGTGCGGTCCGGACCCCGGTACCCCGCCACCGGCGCGTTCGACTTCTTCGCTTCCTTGCCGCCCTCGCCGCCGTCGTCACCGTTCAGGGAAATCGCCGTGATCAGACCGCCGATGGCAAGCAGCGCCACGACGATCGAGCCGACGATCACCGGCATGTTCCGCTTGCCGCTTCCGCTGCCGCCGCCCGAGCCGGCACCGCCGCCCTGCCCGTGCACGGACGTCTGCGCCTGCTGCGGCGAGAGCGTGTACGGCGGCGGGGTCTGCGCGCCCTGCGGGGCGTACGCGTTCGTGGGCGGCGGGGTCTGGTAGCCGCCCTGCTGCGGGTAGCCGTAACCGGGGGTCACGGGGCCGGGGGCAGGCGTGGGCGGTCCGTAGGAACCGGAATTCGGCTGGTACGGCGTCTGGACGCCGCCCTGCTGCGGGAGCGAGGAGTCGACCGGCGGGAAGACCGCCGCGCCGACGCCGCCGCCGCTCGCGGTCTGGGCGCCCGGCACGATGCTCGGGGCGGCCGTCTGCATGGACTGGGCGACGCGCAGGCACTCGTCGCGCATGGCCTCGGCGGTCGGGAAACGCTCGTTCGGGTTCTTCTTCAGCGCGCGGGCGACGATCGCGTCGACCGCGGGCGGCAGCGAGCGGTTGATCGAGGACGGAGCGACCGGCTCCTCCTGGACGTGCGCATACGCTATGGCCAGCGGCGAGTCCGCCTCGAAGGGCAGCCGCCCGGTGGTCAGCTGGAACAGCATGATGCCGACGGAGTAGAGGTCGGACCTGGCGTCCACGCCGCGGCCGAGGGCCTGCTCCGGCGAGAGGTACTGGGGGGTGCCGACGACCATGCCGGTCTGCGTCATGGAGGTGACGCCGGACTGCATGGCGCGGGCGATGCCGAAGTCCATGACCTTGACGACGTTGCGCTTCGTCATCATCACGTTGCCGGGCTTGATGTCGCGGTGGACCAGGCCCATCTCGTGGCTGATCTCGAGCGCGGCGAGCACATCGGCGGTGATCTTCAGCGCCTGGTCGGTCGGCATCGCGCCGAACTGGGCGACGGAGGCGTCGAGCACGGAGCCGAGCGGCTTGCCCTCCACGTACTCCATGACGATGTACGGCATCGTCGCGCCGTCCAGTTCGTCCTCGCCGGTGTCGAAGACCGAGACGATGTTCGTGTGAGTGAGCTTGGCCACCGACTGGGCCTCGCGACGGAAGCGTTCGCGGAAGGACTGCTCGCGTCCCAGTTCGGTGTGAAGCGTCTTGATCGCGACTTGACGATCGAGTACGGAGTCGTACGCCAGGTGAACGGAGGCCATGCCGCCTTCACCGAGAAGATCGCGCAGCTGGTACCGGCCACCGGCCAGCGAGCGCCCCGCATACCGTCCCTGTGCGCCGTCCTGGCTGCTCATGTCGTGCGTCCCCCATCGGCGCGGTGTGCCGGACGGCTCCGCGATCGGTGATCGATTCCCGCTATTCCTGGCCAAGTCTGCCCGAGGGCACGGACACGTCAAGCTCGATGCCCGTTCCGTGACCGTACGCGCAAGAAGCGTCTCGGAAGCGTTACAAGTTTGCGCGCAGGGGCACCCGGCGGGTTTGATGTCCGGTCCACCTCGAACCGCCGCGACGCGCGGAGGCTGTAGCGTGGCCCGGCGGGGATCCCCCAGTACCACCAAGCACCACGACCAGAAACGACGGCGAGGACTGATGGCACAGACGCAGCGCGCTCAGGGCCCGTCCGACCCCGAGGCGACTGGCGGCGGAATGTCGGATGCGCCTGAGTTGTGGGGCAACAACGGGCTTGTTGGGGATGGCCGATATCGGCTCACCCACAGACTCGGCCGGGGCGGCATGGCAGAGGTGTTCGCGGCCGAGGACGTACGTCTCGGTCGTACGGTCGCCGTGAAGCTGCTCCGCTCCGACCTCGCGGAGGACCCGGTATCCAAGGCCCGCTTCACGCGCGAGGCCCAGTCGGTCGCGGGACTCAACCACCATGCGGTGGTGGCGGTCTACGACTCCGGCGAGGACGTCGTCGGGCCGAGCGTGGTCCCGTACATCGTCATGGAGATCGTCGAGGGCCGGACGATCCGTGACCTGCTGCTCAACGCGGAGGCGCCGGGTCCCGAGCAGGCCCTGATCATCGTCTCCGGGGTGCTCGAGGCGCTCGCGTACTCGCACCAGCACGGCATCGTGCACCGCGACATCAAGCCCGCGAACGTGATCATCACCAACACCGGCGCGGTCAAGGTGATGGACTTCGGCATCGCCCGTGCGCTGCACGGCGCGCAGTCGACGATGACGCAGACCGGCATGGTCATGGGCACGCCCCAGTACCTCTCCCCGGAGCAGGCGCTCGGCAAGGCCGTCGACCACCGCTCCGACCTTTACGCGACCGGCTGTCTGCTCTACGAGCTTCTCGCGCTGCGTCCGCCGTTCACCGGCGAGACACCGCTCTCCGTGGTCTACCAGCACGTCCAGGACATCCCCGTGCCGCCGTCCGAGACCTCGGACGCGGCTCCGCCGGAGCTGGACGGCCTGGTGATGCGTTCGCTCGCCAAGGACCCGGACGACCGGTTCCAGACCGCCGAGGAGATGCGCGGTCTGGTCCAGTACGGGCTCCAGATGCTGCACGAGCAGGGCAGCCACACCGGGACCTGGAACACCGGTCCCGTCGACGTGGCGGGCATGCACGAGGGCGGCAGCACCCCGGCGATGGGCGTCGCGGGCACCACCGCGATGCAGCACCCGGGCGACTCCGGCACCGCGCAGATCCCCGGCGCGATGCTGCGTCCGCCGGGCGGCGACGACGGCGGCTTCGAGGGCGGTCACCGCAACGGGAACGGCGGCGGCCGGGGCAAGCTGTGGATCTTCGCCGTGCTCGCGGTCATCGCCATCGCCGTGGGTGTCGCGTTCGCGCTGTCGGCGAGCGACAAGAAGTCGAAGGACACGGACACCCCGACCAAGTCGCCGACGAAGCAGTCGGAGACGAAGAAGCCGAGCAAGAGCGCGGACGACGAGACGTCGGACGAGGACACCGCGGAGCCCGGCGACGGGAGCGGCGGACAGGGCGAGTGGAGCCCGTCGCAGCCGAACACCACCGGCCCGACCACTCCGAACACGCCCACCGAGGACGAGCCGTCGGACGACCCGACGGAGCCTTCGGACGACCCCACCGAGTCGTCCGAGGACCCGCCGACGCCCACCGGGGAAGAGAGCCCTCCGGAGAGCGAGGACCCGCCGGCGACGGACGGCGGCACCGAAGGGGTCGTCGCAGGCAACGACGGCGCCTGAGCGGCCGCCGGTAGCCCCCTACGCAAACGCACGCGCGCGTGGCGCCCGGAAGGGCACCACGCGCGCGTGCGTTTACGTGTCAGGTCCGGCTCTACGGATACGTGTCGGGTCCGGCTCTACGGACGGCCCACCGGATGCCCATGGAACTGCCGCTCCTGGCCGCGCTGCAGCGTGTGCACGGTGGCCAGCTGCGGCTCCAGGCGCATGTAGACGGGGTCGTACAGCTCGCCGTCCACGTAATGCGGGCCGGGGCCGAAGAGTTCCAGCTCGTCGTTGGTCGGCTCGATGACCTCGCAGAGGCCGACGAACTGCACGGTCCACTGACCCGTGCGCGCGGTCTCGGCGCTGAGATTGTCCGCCCCGTAGGCGATGACGCTGCCGATGCAGGCCTCGTGGTACCCGTACCCCTTGTGCATCCGCAGCAGGATGCGGCCGTCCACGACGACGTGCCGGGCCGCGGCGAGGAAGGGCAGCGCGCGCATGCTGGTCGCGACCCGGCCGTAGTCGGTGCGGCCGAGCAGTTCGAAGGCGAGCCGTTCGTCCTGTTGATCGTCGGTGGGCATGCATCCACCCTCCGGCACCGGCGGGGGGCCGGGGAAGGGGAGCATGCCCCTACGGGGCGGGGACGTTAGTCCCGTTTCGAGCGCTCACGGTCAGTGATTCCGCTCCGTCTGCAACGGTCAGTGATTCTGTTCCGCCTGCATACGTGCCACGTACGCCGCCGCCTGCGAGCGCCGCTCCATGCCGAGCTTCGAAAGCAGGCTGGAGACGTAATTCTTGATCGTCTTCTCGGCGAGGTGGAGACGTTCGCCGATCACCCGATTGGTCAGGCCCTCGCCGATCAGGTCCAGGATCTTGCGTTCCTGGTCCGTGAGGTTCGACAGGCGGTCGTCGCCCTTGGGGGTGTTTCCGTCGCGCAGCCGCTCCAGGACGCGGGCCGTGGCGACGGGGTCGAGCAGGGACTTTCCGGCTGCCACGTCACGTACGGCCGAGAGAAGTTCATTGCCGCGAATGGCCTTCAGGACATAGCCGGAAGCGCCCGCCATGATGGCGTCGAAGAGCGCCTCGTCGTCCGCGAACGAGGTGAGCATCAGGCATTTGATGTCCTCGTTCTGCGAACGGATCTCGCGGCAGACCTCGACGCCGCTGCCATCCGGAAGGCGCACGTCCAAAACGGCCACGTCCGGTCGTGTCGCCGGGATCCTGACCAGGGCGTCCGCCGCCGTTCCCGCCTCGCCGACGACCTCGATGTCGGACTCCACGGAGAGCAGCTCATGGACTCCGCGGCGGACCACTTCGTGGTCGTCGAGGAGAAATACCGTAATTTTTCCGTCTTCGCGCACGGAGTCAGTCTCACACACGATCTCTCCGGGTGCCTGAGCTGAACCCTTCCCGTGCGCGGGGTGGCCGGGATAACGTGCCGGTGTTCCGGCCCCCTGC
Source organism: Streptomyces sp. NPDC059900 (assembly GCF_050270335.1). NCBI lineage: Bacteria > Bacillati > Actinomycetota > Actinomycetes > Kitasatosporales > Streptomycetaceae > Streptomyces > Streptomyces sp. NPDC059900. The sequence goes on along the minus strand of NZ_JBNNJZ010000008.1, from coordinate 12,761 downwards.
CAGGCTGTGATCAGTGCTGTGACCAGGAAGTGTTCCCGACTTTCTCGATTTACTCGGATTTCCAAGCAGTCAGATACTTGGAAATCCAAGCAAATTCGCAGGTCAGATGGGGTTTCACAGAATTGGGAAGCACTGGGTAACGTGCATTGTGCAGGGCGCTCGCCGGGGCACCTGTCACGCCTGTTCCCGGCCGAGTCGCACCCACCCCGTGCGCGGGCACGGATCAGGCGAGCCGCACTGGCTTACCCGGTAATCCCGGGGGCCGGACCGACGGAGGAGCACACGTGACCGTGGAGAGCACCGCCGCGCGCACACCGCGCCGCAGCACGACCAGCGGCGGGAAGCGCGCAAGCGCCAAGAAGGCCGCGCCCAAGAAGAGCACGGAACCCCAGCTTGTCCAGCTGCTGACCCCCGAGGGCAAGCGGGTCAAGCACGCAGCCAACGCTGTGTACGACTCGTACGTCGCGGACATCACCGCCGACGAGCTGCGCGCCCTGTACCGCGACATGGTTCTCACCCGCCGCTTCGACGCAGAGGCCACCTCCCTGCAGCGCCAGGGCGAGCTGGGCCTGTGGGCGTCGCTGCTCGGCCAGGAGGCCGCCCAGATCGGCTCCGGCCGTGCCACGCGCGAGGACGACTACGTCTTCCCGACCTACCGCGAGCACGGCGTCGCCTGGTGCCGCGGGGTCGACCCGACCAACCTGCTCGGCATGTTCCGCGGCGTGAACCACGGCGGCTGGGACCCGAACAGCAACAACTTCCACCTGTACACGATCGTCATCGGCTCGCAGACCCTGCACGCCACCGGCTACGCCATGGGCGTGGCCAAGGACGGCGCGGACTCGGCCGTGATCGCGTACTTCGGTGACGGCGCGTCCAGCCAGGGCGACGTCGCCGAATCGTTCACCTTCTCCGCGGTCTACAACGCCCCCGTCGTGTTCTTCTGCCAGAACAACCAGTGGGCGATCTCCGAGCCCACCGAGAAGCAGACCCGGGTGCCGCTCTACCAGCGCGCGCAGGGCTTCGGCTTCCCGGGCGTGCGGGTCGACGGCAACGACGTCCTCGCCGTCCTGGCCGTCACCAAGTGGGCCCTGGAGCGGGCGCGTTCGGGCGAGGGCCCGGCGCTCATCGAGGCGTTCACCTACCGCATGGGCGCGCACACCACCTCCGACGACCCCACCAAGTACCGCAGCGACGACGAGCGCGAGGCCTGGGAGGCCAAGGACCCGATCCTGCGCCTGCGGACCTATCTCGAGGCCGAAGGTCACGCTGATGAGGGATTTTTCGCGGAACTCGAGGCGGAGAGCGAAGCGTTGGGCAAGCGAGTGCGAGAGGTGGTGCGGGCGATGCCGGATCCGGATCTGATGGCGATCTTCGAGAACGCGTATGCGGACGGGCATGCGCTCGTGGACGAGGAGCGCGCGCAGTTCGCCGCGTACCAGGCGTCGTTCGCGGACGAAGGCGGTAAGTGACCATGGGCGTTCAGAAACTTCCCCTTGCCAAAGCGATCAACGAATCGCTGCGCACGGCCCTCGACACCGACCCCAAGGTCCTCATCATGGGCGAGGACGTCGGCAAGCTCGGCGGCGTCTTCCGGGTGACGGACGGGCTCCAGAAGGACTTCGGCGAGGACCGGGTCATCGACACCCCGCTCGCCGAGTCCGGCATCGTCGGCACGGCCATCGGCCTTGCCCTGCGGGGCTACCGCCCGGTGGTGGAGATCCAGTTCGACGGCTTCGTCTTCCCGGCGTACGACCAGATCGTCACGCAGCTCGCGAAGATGCACGCCCGCGCGCTCGGCAAGATCAAGATGCCGGTCGTCATCCGCATTCCGTACGGCGGCGGCATCGGCGCCGTCGAGCACCACAGCGAGTCGCCCGAGGCGCTGTTCGCGCACGTGGCGGGCCTCAAGGTCGTCTCTCCGTCGAACTCGTCGGACGCCTACTGGATGATGCAGCAGGCCATTCAGAGCGACGACCCGGTGATCTTCTTCGAGCCGAAGCGGCGCTACTGGGACAAGAGCGAGGTCGACACCGAAGCGATCCCGGCGCCGCTGCACAAGGCCCGGGTCGCCCGCGAGGGCACGGACCTCACGCTCGCCGCGTACGGCCCGATGGTGAAGGTCTGCCTGGAGGCGGCCGCGGCCGCCGCCGAGGAGGGCAAGTCCCTGGAGGTCGTGGACCTGCGCTCCATGTCCCCGATGGACTTCGACACGGTGCAGACGTCGGTCGAGAAGACGCGGCGGCTCGTCGTGGTCCACGAGGCCCCGGTCTTCCTGGGCACGGGCTCGGAGATCGCCGCCCGCATCACCGAGCGCTGCTTCTACCACCTCGAAGCTCCCGTGCTGCGGGTCGGCGGCTTCCACGCGCCGTATCCGCCGGCGCGGTTGGAAGAGGAGTACCTGCCGGGCCTCGACCGGGTGCTCGACACTGTCGACCGCTCGCTGGCGTACTGAGGGAGAAGGTCGTGACGACTATGACAGAGGCGACGGACGCTGCGCCGGCCGAGTTCAAGATGCCCGACGTGGGCGAGGGGCTCACCGAGGCAGAGATCCTCAAGTGGTTCGTGGCGCCGGGCGACACGGTCACCGACGGGCAGGTGGTGTGCGAGGTCGAGACGGCCAAGGCCGCCGTCGAGCTGCCCATTCCGTTCAACGGTGTCGTGAGCGAACTGCGCTTCCCCGAGGGCACCACGGTCGACGTCGGCCAGGTGATCATCGCGGTGGACGTGTCCGGCGGCGGTGCGCCCGCTCAGACTGAGGCCGCCCCCGTGTCGGACGCCGCCCCCGCCCCGGCGGCGGAAGCCGTTCCCGCCGCCCCCGAGGAAGAGGCCGCGCCGGCGGGCCGCCAGCCGGTGCTTGTCGGCTATGGGGTCGCCGAGTCCTCGACGAAGCGCCGCGCGCGCAAGTCGGCGCAGGACCAGGCCGAGGCCGCCGGTACGTACTACGCGGCAGCGGTCCAGGCCGAGCTGAACGGCTCCGGCACGGCAGCAGCCGCCCCCGCCGCACCTGCTGCCCCCGCAGCCCCCGCCCCCACGGACACCCGCCCGCTGGCCAAGCCGCCGGTGCGCAAGCTCGCCAAGGACCTGGGAGTCGACCTCACGGTCATCATCCCGTCCGGCCCCGGCGGGATCATCACGCGCGAGGACGTACACGCGGCGGTGGCTCCGGCCCCCGCCGCAGCCCCCGCCTCCGCCCCGGCTCCCGCGTCCGCACCCCGGCAGGCGGCAGCCGAAGCCGAAGTACAAGCTGAAGCTCCCGTTCCGGCAGGCGGCGGCGCCCGCGAGACCCGTATCCCCGTCAAGGGCGTCCGCAAGGCCATCGCCCAGGCGATGGTCGGCTCGGCCTTCACGGCACCGCACGTCACGGAGTTCGTGACGGTCGACGTGACGCGGACGATGAAACTGGTCGAGGAGCTGAAGCAGGACAAGGCCTTCGCGGGCCTGCGGGTCAACCCGCTGCTGCTCATCTCCAAGGCCCTGCTCGTGGCGATCCGGCGCAACCCGGAGGTCAACGCGGCCTGGGACGAGGCGAACCAGGAGATCGTCCAGAAGCACTACGTGAACCTGGGCATCGCCGCCGCGACCCCCCGCGGTCTGATCGTCCCGAACATCAAGGACGCCCAGGCCAAGACGCTGCCCGAACTGGCAGAGTCCCTCGGCGATCTGGTGTCCACGGCCCGCGACGGCAAGACGTCGCCGGCCGCGATGCAGGGCGGCACGGTCACCATCACGAACGTCGGCGTCTTCGGCGTCGACACCGGCACTCCGATCCTGAACCCGGGCGAGTCCGCGATCCTCGCGGTCGGTGCGATCAAGCTCCAGCCCTGGGTCCACAAGGGCAAGGTCAAGCCGCGCCAGGTGACGACGCTCGCGCTCTCCTTCGACCACCGCCTGGTCGACGGCGAGCTCGGCTCCAAGGTCCTCGCCGACGTGGCGGCCATCCTGGAGCAGCCCAAGCGGCTCATGACCTGGGCGTAGCCGGCACAGCCGGAGGACGACCAGCACCGAGAACGGCCGGAGTACGACGAGGGGGCCCGCCGCCCCCCCCCGCGGGCCCCCCCGTCGTGCCCCCGCAGGGGCGGGCCCCGGGCCCGGGGGGGGACATAGTTGAACCGGGTGCCATCAGCTTCTTGGCGTCCTTCGTGCGGGCGTCGGAGGAGGTCGAGGTGAGGACCGTGCCGATGACTGTCTTGCCGTTGCGGGTCGCGGCGAAGACCAGGCAGTACTTGGCCTGCGGACCGGAACCCGTCTTCACGCCGATGGCGCCGCTGTAGCTGCTGAGCAGGTTGTTCGTGTTCGACCACGACATGTAGCGGTAGCCGCCGCTCTTCGTGGTGACCTTCTGCTTCGTCGACTTCGTCTTCACGACCGTACGGAACGTGGAGCTCTTCATCGCGCTGCTGGCGAGCTTCGTCAGGTCACGGGGCGTGGAGTAGTTGCTTCCGTTGCCGATCCCGTCGAAGGAGTCGAAGTGCGTGTTCGTCATGCCCAGGCTCCTGGCCTGTGCGTTCATCTTGCCGATGAACGACTTCACGCGGGCGGAGCGCGTGGAGCCCTTGCCGAACTTGTCCGCGAGCGCGTACGCCGCGTCGCAGCCGGACGGCAGCATCAGGCCGTACAGGAGCTGGCGGACGGTGACCTTGTCGCCGACGATCAGCCGGGCTGACGAGGCGGTGTTGCGGACGATGTAGTCGCTGTAGGCCTTCTCGATCTTGACCTTGGAGTCGAGGTTGAGGTTCGACTGCGACAGCACGACCTTCGCCGTCATGATCTTGGTGGTCGAGCCGGTGGACCGGCGGGTGTCGGCGGCCTTCGTGAAGAGCGTCTTGCCGGTGCCGTTGTTCATCACGTAGCCGCCCTTGGCGGCGATGGACGGCTTCGGCAGCGCGGCCGCGTGGGCCGGGGTCGTGAGGGCGGCGCCCGCGAAAACCGCACCCGCGGTGACGATTACGGCCGATGCGCGGCGAATGCCCTTAATGGGGGTGTTCAAGTTGAATGCTCCAAATGCCCCTGGAATGCGGCCACATGAGGGTGCCGCTCGATAGTGAGACACACGAGAGAGGCAAATGGATGCGCCCGGAGACGGTCTTTCGAGGGTGATGTCCGGATCGTGGAATGGACGTCCTCATGAGTACGTGTTGTATCTATGCTGTGCGCATGCCTGTCGCACCAGCCTCGTCCCCCACACAGACCCTCAAGCGCCCGCCCGCCGCCGAGCGCGTGTACGCGCACGTGAAGCAGGGCGTGCTCGACCGCCGGTACGAGGGCGGCACGCTGCTCACCGAAGGCGAGCTCGCCGAGGCGGTCGGGGTGTCCCGCACACCGGTGCGCGAGGCCCTCCTGAAGCTGGAGGTCGAGGGGCTCCTGCGGCTCTACCCCAAGAAGGGCGCCCTGGTCCTGCCGGTGTCCGTGCAGGAGATCGCCGACGTCGTCGAGACGCGGCTCCTGGTGGAGACCCACTCGGTGCGCAAGGCGGTGCCGGCGCCTCCCGCGCTGCTCGCCCGCCTGGAGGAGCTGCTTCACCGGCAGCGCGAGCAGGCCGCGGCCGGGGACTTCTCCGCCGCCGCCGTGACCGACCGCTGCTTCCATGCCGAGATCGTGCGCAGCGGCGGCAACGAAATCCTGGCCCGCCTCTACGACCAGCTCAGGGACCGGCAGCTGCGGATGGGCGTCGCCGTGATGCACTCCCACCCCGACCGGATCGCCAAGACGCTCGCCGAGCACGAGGAACTCCTGAACGCCCTCACCTCCGGAGACGTCGAGGCCGCCGAAGCGGTGGTCACCCGGCACGTCGGCTGGTTCCAGAACCTGGCCAGGGGCGAAGTCCGATGACCACCGTGCCCGTCTCGCTCCCCGGCGATCCGCCCGGCGGCAAGAAGGCCGTGCTCGTCTGGGGCATCGGCGTCGCCGTCTACTTCGTCGCCGTCATCTTCCGCACCTCCCTCGGCGTCGCCGGACTCGACGCCGCCGACCGCTTCCACGTCAACGCGTCCGCGCTCTCGACCTTCTCGATCCTCCAGCTGCTCGTCTACGCGGGCATGCAGATACCCGTCGGCCTGATGGTCGACCGGCTCGGCACCAAGCGCGTGCTGACCATCGGAGTCGTGCTCTTCACGGTCGGACAGCTCGGCTTCGCCTTCTCGCCCTCGTACGGGATGGCGCTCGCGTCCCGCGCGCTGCTCGGCTGCGGTGACGCGCTGACCTTCATCAGCGTGCTGCGCCTTGGCACCCGCTGGTTCCCCGCCCGGCGCGGCCCGATGGTCGCCCAGCTCGCCGGTCTGGTCGGCATGGCGGGCAACCTCGTCTCCACCCTCGTCCTGGCCCGGCTCCTGCACTCCGTCGGCTGGACCGCGGCCTTCGCGGGCAGCGCGCTCTGCGGCGTCGTCGTCCTCGTCCTGATGACGCTGTTCCTCAAGGACCACCCCGAGGGGTACGCCCCGGAGCCCGTGCGGCACTCCGGCGGAGCCTTCGTGCGCAAGCAGATAGCCATGAGCTGGCGGGAGCCCGGCACCCGGCTCGGCCTGTGGGTGCACTTCACCACGCAGTTCCCCGCGATGGTGTTCCTGCTCCTGTGGGGCCTGCCGTTCCTCGTCGAGGCGCAGGGACTCACGCGCGCCACGGCCGGGACGCTGCTCACCCTCGTCGTGCTCTCGAACATGGTCGTGGGCCTGGTCTACGGCCAGATCGTCGCCCGGCACCACGCGGCACGCACGCCCCTGGCGATCGGCACCGTCGCGGCGACCGCCACCATGTGGGCGATCACGATCCACTACCCCGGCGACCACGCCCCGATGTGGCTGCTCATCATGCTGTGCACGGTGCTCGGCGCCTGCGGCCCCGCGTCCATGATCGGCTTCGACTTCGCGCGGCCCGCCAATCCGCCGGAGCGGCAGGGCACCGCGTCCGGCATCGTGAACATGGGCGGCTTCGTCGCCTCCATGACGACACTGCTCGCCATCGGCGTTCTCCTGGACGCGACCGGCGACAACTACCGGATCGCCTTCTCCGCCGTCTTCGTCCTCGAAGCGGTGGGCCTCAGCCAGATCCTGCGGCTGCGGACGCGCGCGGTGCGCAGGGAGAAGGAGCGGCTTGTCGCCAGCCGCGTGGAGGCCGTGCACGTACCGGTGTGAGGCCGGCGCCGGGAGAGGAGGGCCTGCGGGGGCTACGGCGTGACCGCGAACTCCCGCAGGATCGCCTCGGCAAGGCCGTGATCGCCCTCGATCTTGACCCGGTCGGCCACCGACGCGTACGAGATGCGGCCGCAGGCGAGGCGGAAGTACGTCTCCCAGTCCAGGCTGAGCGTGGCGAGCGGGCCGAGCGAGGGGGAGCTGTCGACCGTGGCCCGGCCTTCGGCGTCCACGCGGACCGTGCGCAGGAACTCGACGGGACCGCTCACGTCGAAGACGACCGCCGAATTCGCCGGTGCCTGGGCCTTCTTGGCGACCACGCCGGTCAGCCCCTGCAGCAGCATGTCCCGCGCCACGAGCGCTCCCTGGGAGTCCAGGTTGCCGGGCTTCTTCAGCGTCGTACGCAGGTCCTGCTCGTGCACCCAGACGTCGAACGCGCGAAGCCGCGTGGCCAGTTCGAGGGTCTGCTCGGTGCCGAGCGGGCCGCGGATCTTGTGCGACGGGTCGCGCGATTCGTTCCGCAGCTGACGCGTGCGGCGGATGATCGTGTACTCCAGCTCGGAGGTCATCTCGGGCGCGGTGTGATGCCGTCGGACGTCGACCTGCATCTCCATGTAGCGCTGGCCCTCGGTCTTCACGTGGTACAGATCGCGGGGCAGGGTGTGGATGGGGCGCGGGTCGCCCAGCATCTCGCAGTCCAGGCCTATGACGTGGGAAATGATGTCCCGCACCGACCAGCCGGGGCAGGGCGTGGCCCAGTTCCACTCTCCCTCGGCGAGCGGTGAGACCAGCTCGGATATGGCTGATACGGATTGGGTCCAGGCGTCGGCGTAGGTTTGCAGGCTGGGATGGAGACTCACGGGACCCCTCGACGGTCGTACGCGGGCGGTGGGTGTCTGAGACGCTAAGTTACGCTGCCCGCAGGCACCCCGGCAGTGCTTTCGTGTGACGATCGTAGGCCCGTGTTGACGGCTCGAATGCCAGGACGGTGGTAGTGTGCGCGCCTCCCTCATCCAGATCGCCGTAGACGAGGGCGAAACGGTCAATTCCCGCCGCTCAAGGGTCTCTTCACTGGTACGGGAAGTAGCCGAGCGTGAGCGGCCGGATCTCGTCGTTCTCCCCGAACTGTGGACCACGGGCGCCTTCGCGTACGAGACGTTCGCGAGCGAGGCGGAATCGCTTGAGGGGCCGACGTACGAGGCCATGGCCAAGGCCGCACGTGACGCGGGCGTCTGGCTGCACGCGGGGTCGGTGCCGGAGCGGGACGCGGCCGGGGACCTCTACAACACCTCGCTCGTCTTCTCGCCCCTGGGTGAACTCGCCGCCTCGTACCGCAAGATCCACCGATTCGGCTTCGACAAGGGCGAGGCCGTGCTCATGGGCGCGGGCAGCGAGCTGGTGACGGTGCGCACGCCCGCCGCGGCGATCGGGCTCGCCACGTGCTACGACCTCCGCTTCCCCGAGCTGTTCCGGGGCCTTGTCGACGCGGGCGCCGAGATGTTCGTCGTGCCCGCGGGGTGGCCTGCGCGGCGCCGGGAGCACTGGACGCTGTTCGCCAGGGCGCGGGCCGTCGAGGACCAGGTGTACGTCCTTGCCTGCGGCACCGGCGGCACGCACGCCGGTGTCCCCCAGGCGGGGCACAGCGTCGTGGTGGACCCCTGGGGTGAGGTGCTCGCCGAGGCGGGGGACGGTGAGGAGGTCCTCACCGTCGACCTCGATCTCGCGAAGGTCGCCGCCACGCGTGAGCAGTTCCCCGCGCTGAAGGACCGGCTGCTGGGAGTTGCCGCTCCCGCGCGTTGAGCCTTGGCGGGCCCGGCGCTAGTCGTCCCCGCGCTCCTTCTCCGCCAGGCGGATCACGCAGACCGCGATGGCCAGGAGGAGCGAGGCGTCGGCGTCCTCCCGGACGATCTGGAGGCCGTACGTGTCGCGGACGCGGAACCAGCGGCGGGAGATGTCGGCAAGCAGCTCGCCGTCGTACTCGATGGCGAACTCGCGGTCCAGGATCTTTCCGCTGACGTCGAGTTCGGTGCCGTCGACCAGCTCCACGCGGTAGTGGTTGCGCAGCAGCGAGAGGCGTTTGCGCTTGATCTTGGCCAGCGGTTCGCCGTCGCGCTCGATCACCATCGTGTCGCGCAGCGCCAGCATCTTGGCGTGGATGTCGATGAGGACACGGCCCTGCATGTCCTTGAGCTCGAAGGTCTCGCGCAGGCGCATCGCCTTGCCGTCGACGAGGAAGACCTTCTGGCCCTGGTCGTCCTCGATCCAGTAGTCGTCACCGATGCCGAGCAGCCGGTCGCGTACGAGAAGTTTCATGGAGCCATGAGTACCCCGCGGCGCGCATGACACCGGGCAATGCCGGGGGAGTTCACCGTGACGTGGCGCCATGCGGCAGGGCCCGGCGGCCATGAGGATGGCTGCCGGGCCCTGCGAAGACGAGCGGGTGGAACTGTCACAAGCCGTGGCGGTGGTGGTCGTCTTCCGTCTCGACCACCGTCGCGCCCGGCGGCACGACCGTCTTGCGGCGCGCGTTGGTGAACGCGGCGACACCGATCACGCCCACGGCCATCATGATCAGACCGGTGACGGTGAGATTGATGCCGTCCATCTCCCAGTCGGTGGCGAACGCGAGGATGGCGCCCGCGGCGATCAGAAGTATGCATCCGCCCAGGCCCATATGGACCGCCTCCCTAAGTCGTGGCAGGGCCTCCGGGTACCCGGGCCCGGCACGGTCACACGGGGAAGCGGAAATCGCCCTTCGGACTTCGGTCCTGAGTGCCCCTCAGCACTTCTCAGCCCTGGAGGAACGCCACGAGGGCGTTGGCGAGCAGGTGCGGGTCGTCCGCACCGCACAGCTCGCGCACGCTGTGCATCGAGAGGATCGCGACACCGATGTCGACGGTCTTGATGCCGTGCCTTGCCGCGGTGATCGGGCCGATCGTCGTGCCGCAGGGCATCGCGTTGTTCGACACGAAGCTCTGGAAGGGCACACCGGCCTTCTCGCAGGCGGCGGCGAACACGGCACGTCCGGCGCCGTCGGTGGCGTAGCGGTTGTTGACGTTGACCTTGAGGATCGGGCCGCCGTTGGCTCGGGGGTGGTGCGTCGGGTCGTGCCGCTCGGCGTAGTTGGGGTGCACGGCGTGGCCCGTGTCGGAGGAGAGGCAGATGGTGCCGGCGAAGGCGCGGGCCTTGTCCTCGTACGTGCCGCCGCGGGCGAACACGGACCGCTCGAGGACGCCGCCGAGGAGCGGGCCGTCGGCGCCGGTGTCGGACTGGGAGCCGTTCTCCTCGTGGTCGAAGGCGGCGAGGACGGGGATGTACGGCAGCGAGTCGGCGTCGTCCGCCGTGGCGACGGCGGCGAGCGCCGCCGTACAGGCGTGCACGGACAGGAGGTTGTCCATGCGCGGGCCCGCGATGAGGTCGCGGTCGCGGCCGAGGTAGGAGGGTGCCTCGACGGGGTGCGTCATCAGGTCCCAGCCGGTGACGTCGCCGGGGGCGAGCTCCGACTCCTCCTCCAGGAAGGCGATGAGGTCGCCCTCGTGCACGTCGTCGCCCAGGCCCCAGATGGGCTGCATGTGCTTCTGCTTGTCGAGCTTCAGGCCGTCGGCGACCACTCCGCGGTCCATGTGGATGGCCAGCTGCGGGACACGCAGCAGCGCCCGGTCGATGTTCACCAGACGCGTCGAGCCGTCCCGCAGCGTGAGTCTGCCCGCGAGGCCGAGGTCGCGGTCCAGCCAGGAGTTGAGCAGCGGGCCGCCGTAGATCTCGACCGCCACCTGCCGCCAGCCGTGCGCGCCCGCGTCCGGCTTCGGCTTGACGCGGAGGTTGGGGGAGTCGGTGTGGGCGCCGACGATGCGGTACGGGGTGTGTGCGGAGGCCCCTTCGGGGACGTACCAGGCGATGATCGCGCCGCCGCGCAGCACATACTTCCCGCCGGTCGACCCGTCCCAGGCGTCGGTCTCCTCGACCTGCCGGAAGCCGGCCTTCTCCAGCCGCTCCGCGGCGTTCGCCACGGCGTGATACGGGGAGGGGCTTGCCGCAAGGAAGGTGATGAGGTCGTCGGAGAGGCCGCGGTCGAAGCGGGCAGGTGTGCTCATGGCTTCCAGCCTAGCTAGCGGTTTTCTCTGGCGTGGGGCGCCTTTTCCGGGAGGTTCTGTACCGGATGTGCCCGTATCCCGGCGCTTGTACCGCCGGGATCTCATCCTTCCGCCTGCCGCTTGCCTGCGGCGCCGTCGTCTCTCCCCTGCCCCGCCGCTTCGCGCCGGATCTTTCCCGCCCACCCGCCCGGAACCCCGCGTCACGTCCTGACCGTCACCACCCTTCGCCTACGGCGCGTTCCCCGCCGACCCGGCACCCTGCGCCCCTGCCCTTCGTCTGCGGCGCCGTCCGGCCTGCCCCGCCGCTTCGCGCCGGATCTCTCCCGCCCACCCGCCCGGCGCCCTGCGTCACGTCCTGACCGTGACTGCCCTTCGTCTGCGGCGCCGTCCCCACCCGCCCGGCGCCCTGCATCACGCTCCCACCGCCGTAGCTCGCCGTGTGATGCCGGGTGAACGGGTGGGTGGGTGGGGGAGATCCGCCGCGGAGCGGCGGTCAGGCGCGTGCCTGTAGTGCCCCACGGCGGGTTCCGGCGCTGAAGCGGTGGGTCAGGTGTGCCGCGGAGCGGCGGTCAGGTGCGTGGCTGTAGTGGCCCGCGGCGGGTGCCGGGCCCCGGCGCTCGCAAGAGACGGCTGCGGCCCGCCCCCGGAGTTCCGGGAGCGGGCCGTAGTTATAAGGCCTAGGACCGTGGAGGTCAGAACGCGGCTTCGTCCAGTTCCATCAGGTCCAGCTCCACGCCCTCGGCGAGCTTCCGCTCGGCTGCGACGCCCGGCAGGACGTTCGTGGCGAAGAACTTGGCCGCGGCGATCTTGCCCTCGTAGAAGGCCTTGTCCTTGGCGGAAGCCGTGGGCAGCTTCTCGGCGGCGACTGCCGCGCCGCGCAGGAGTAGGTAGCCGACGACCACGTCGCCCGACACCATCAGGAGGCGGGTCGTGTTGAGGCCCACCTTGTAGATGGACTTCACGTCCTGCTCGGTGGCCGCGAGGTCAGTCAGCATGACGCCGACGATGGCCTCGAGCTCGACCGCGGCCTTGGCCAGCTCCTCGCGGGCCCCGGCCAGGCCCTCGCCCCCCGCGGCGACCGCGAGGAACTTCTTGATCTCCTCGGCGAGGCCGTTCAGCGCGGCACCCTGGTTACGGACGATCTTCCGGAAGAAGTAGTCCTGGCCCTGGATGGCGGTCGTGCCCTCGTAGAGGGTGTCGATCTTGGCGTCACGGATGTACTGCTCGATGGGGTACTCCTGGAGGTACCCCGAGCCGCCGAACGTCTGGAGCGACTGCGCCAGCTGCTCGTACGACTTCTCCGAGCCGTAGCCCTTGACGATCGGCAGGAGCAGGTCGTTCAGGGCGATGAGCGCCGACGCGTCCTCGCCCTCCGCCTCCTTGATCTGGATGTCGTCCTGGACGGCCGCGGTGTGCAGGACCAAGGCGCGCATGCCCTCCGCGTACGCCTTCTGGGTCATGAGGGAACGGCGTACGTCGGGGTGGTGCGTGATGGTGACCTTGGGGGCGGTCTTGTCCATGAACTGGGCGAGGTCCGGAC
>NZ_JBNNJZ010000007.1:0-63390 GCF_050270335.1 Streptomyces sp. NPDC059900 | reverse complement strand
CGTGAACGGTCAGTCGGGCATTACGGTGGGACACGAAGACCTCCGTGCGGTGCAGTCCTAGACAGCTCCACCACACCGGAGGTCTTCGCCATGATGAAGCCCGGACGGTGTTAACAACGCTCGTGATCAATACAGCTAGAGCTTGTCGGGCCCCACGGGTCCGGTGCCAGGCCCGTCCGGCCCGGCAGCGCGCTCGCCGGGACCGGCGCCGCGCTGAGCCACCAGGGCGTCGCGGATCTCCTTGAGGACCTCCAGCTCCGAGATCTCGATGACCTCCTGCGTGCCCTCCTTCTCGGCCTTCCGCGCGGCCTGCCGCGCCAGGTACTTGGCCATGGGCAGCACCATCAGGAAGTAGACGACGGCCGCGGTGATCACGAAGCTGAGGGTGGCGCTGAGGACCGAGCCCCACATGATCGGGATGCCGGTCTCGACGGTGCCGTCGGCCGCCATCTTGCAAGGGGCCTTCAGACAAGAGCTGTAGTGGTCGAGATCCTTCGTACCGAAGGCGCCGACCAGCGGGTTGATGACACCCTTCACCACGGAGTTCACGATGTTCGTGAACGCGGCTCCGATGACCACCGCGACCGCAAGGTCGATGACATTCCCGCGCATCAGGAAGGCCTTGAAGCCCTCCCAGAGACTCGGTTCGTTCTTCTCGCTCACCACGAGGCCTTTCGTTGCAAATGCAGTTCGTGAAACAGACAGCTTCGCAAACTACGGTAGGCACTGGTCGGACTGTCCAATTGGGTAACCCGAACGAGCGACTTGACACGGATTCGATGCAGTCGCACACGTTGTGAGTCAGCACAGCGTCACCGCCAGACGCATGCTCGCCCCGGCTCCGGCGAGCCGCGCCGCCGTCGCCCGTGGCACCGAGAGGACGACCAACGCCCCTGCCTCGGAGCTGCTTTGGGGCGAGCCCTCCTGCGGCTCGGGCACCTCGACCACCCGGGCGCCGGCAGCCACCACCCGTGACGTGGAGCCGTCCGCGCCGACGACATCGACCCGGTCGCCCCGGTGCAGCAGCCGCACCGTCTCCGCGTCCGCGATCCGCACCGGCGCCGTCACGGGCGCGGCTGCCCGGCGCCCCTGCCGCGAATCCGCCGAGGGTGTCGCGGCGGCCGCCGGATGCTCCCGCGGCCGCAATCGCTCGGCGTCCCGCGGCCCGGCGGCCACGAGCGCGGCCGCGGTCACCGCGAGCCCCACGGCCATGGCCCGCCGTCTGTGCCGCAGCAGCCTTCGCAGCCGGTGCCGCCCGCCTCCTGCCCGCACGGGGGAGAAGTGCGGCACCGGGCACGGCGGGGGAGCGTCCCGCACGGGAGGGACGAGGGGAGAGGGTGGGGTTGAAGGAGAAAGGTAGGGAGAGGGAGAGGGAGTGTGCGTCACGACGGCCACCGCCTGCGGAGTCGGGAGAGCTGAGGATCTTGCCTTCCGCTCTCACGATGCAGGCCCGCGCCGAATCCTGCTGAGCCCCGTGCACTACCAGCCGGTTGTGGACAACTCCCTCACCCGAAGGCGAAGTTCCGCCGCTGCCCAGCGCACCTCGGAACTGTCACCCCGCACCCCTCAAGGCAGCCGAATCCCCGGATCCATCCCGCCCAGCGCCCCCGCACACGAACAGTCCCGCTCGCTCTCCGCCGGCAGTCCCGCCACCGCGTCGAACAGCACCGTCCGCAGCCGGTCCACGTTCGCCGCGAAGACTTGCAGGACCTCTTCGTGCGAGACGCCCTCGCCGCTCTCCGCACCCGCGTCCAGGTCCGTGACCAGCGTCAACGACGTGTAGCAGAGCTCCAGTTCACGGGCGAGCACGGCCTCGGGGTGCCCGGTCATGCCCACCACCGACCAGCCCTGCGCCGCGTGCCAGAGCGATTCGGCCCGCGTCGAGAACCGCGGCCCCTCGACCACCACCAGGGTCCCGCCGTCCACCGGCTCCCACTCGCGTCCGCGCGCCGCCTTCAGCGCGGCGCTGCGCCCGGCGGGGCAGTACGGGTCGGCCAGCGACACGTGCACGACGTTCGGGATGCTTCCGTCCGGCAGCGGAACCCCGTCGAAGTACGTCTGCGTACGCGTCTTCGTGCGGTCCACGAGCTGATCGGGCACCAGCAGCGTGCCGGGCCCGAACTCGGGCCGCAGCCCGCCCACCGCACAGGGGCCGAGCACCTGCCGTACGCCCACGGAGCGCAACGCCCACAGATTGGCGCGGTAGTTGATGCGGTGCGGCGGCAGATGGTGGCCGCGGCCGTGCCTGGGCAGGAACGCGACCCGTCGCCCGGCGATCTCACCGACGAACAGGGAGTCGCTCGGCGCTCCGTAAGGGGTGTCGACCCGGAGCTCGGTCACGTTGTCGAGGAAGGAGTAGAAGCCGGAGCCGCCGATGACACCGATCTCGGCCCGTGCCGCGTTCGCCGTACTCGCGTTCGCCGTATTCACCATGCCGAGCACAGTAGCCGGACGCGGGAACGCCGAAATCCCCGCTGTCGTACGACAGCGGGGACCTGGAAAGAAGAACTCAGGCGGCCGACGAACTCGAGCTCGACGAGCTGGACGAACCAGCCGACGATCCCGAGGAGGAGCCGGACGACTTCGAGTCCGACGAACCCGAAGAGGAGGACGACGAAGCGCTCGCGGAGGAGTTGGAGTCCGACGACTTGGAGTCCGAGGACTTCGAGGCGGACGCCGACGACGGCGTGCTGCTCGACGACGAGCCGCGGCTGTCGTTGCGGTAGAAACCGGAGCCCTTGAAGACGATGCCGACCGCCGAGAACACCTTCTTGAGGCGTCCGTCGCAGCTGGGGCACACGGTCAAGGCGTCATCGGTGAACTTCTGCACCGCCTCGAGGCCCTCGCCGCATTCGGTGCACTGGTACTGGTACGTCGGCACTTGCTTCCTCCTGGCACTCTCACTCGATGAGTGCTAACGACGGTCCATAGTGACCTATTCCGCGAGATCAGTCCACCGTGACCGGCTCGCGGTGACCCACGCCACGTGCCACGGTGCGTCCGACGGACCGCGGAACGAGCCGCGAGCGCAGGGTCACGAGCACCGCGAGCGCCAGCGCCGTACCGCCGAGGGGCACCAGGAATCCGGCGCCGTCCCAGAAGCGGTCCTCCAGCTGGCCCGCGACCGTGACGGCTGCCGCCTGGCCGAGCGCGACGGCACCGGTGAGCCAGGTGAACGCCTCGGTCCGGGCGCCCGGGGCGACGAGCCGGTCCACCAGCGTGTAGCCGGTGATCAGCGCGGGCGCGATGCAGACGCCGACCAGGAGGCCGAGCCCGGCGAGCAGCACCACGGAGTGCGCGGCCCACAGACCGGACGCCATCAGGGTCAGCGCCGTGTACCCGACGAGGAGCCGCCGCTGCGGGGCGATCTTCCAGGCGATGGCGCCGCAGACGAGACCGGAGAGCATGTTGCCCGCGGCGAAGGTGCCGTACAGGACGCCGTTCAGACCGGGCTCGCCGATGGACTCGGTGAAGGCGGCCAGCGAGACCTGCATGCCGCCGAAGACGGCGCCGATGCCCAGGAAGGTCACGATCAGGACCCGCACACCGGGGATGCGCAGCGCGGAAGCGTGCTCCACGCGCGCGTGCTCCTCGCGGGAGGAGGGCTTGGGCTGGGTGCTCTTCTGCGCGGCGAACAGCAGGCCGCCGACCAGGGCGAGTCCGGCCTCGGTGAAGAGCCCGGCGGCCGGGTCGATGGTGGTGCACAGCGCGGTCGCGAAGAGCGGGCCCAGGACGAACGTCAGCTCGTCCGTGACCGACTCGAAGGCGGCCGCCGTGCCCGCCAGGGGCGAGTCCTGGAGCTTGACGCCCCAGCGGGCCCGCACCATGGGGCTGATCTGCGGCTGCGAGGCGCCGGTGGGCACCGCGGCCGCGAAGAGCGCCCACAAGGGGGCGTCGGAGAGCGCGAGCACCGTCAGGGCGAGCACCGAAGCGGTGTGGATGAGCACACCCGGCACCAGGACGGCGCGCTGCCCGAAGCGGTCGGCGAGCTTGCCGCCGAAGGGGGCGAACACCGCCATGGAGACGCCGGTGACGGCGGACACGGCGCCCGCGACGCCGTACGAGCCGGTGGTGTGCTGCACGAGCAGCACGATGGAGATGGTCAGCATCGCGAAGGGCTGTCGCGCCGCGAAGCCGGGCAGGAGAAACGTCCAGGCGCCGCGGGTGCGCAGCAGCTGTCCGTATCCGGGGCGGGAGGTGACCGTGGATGCCACGGCCCGTGCCTTTCTGCTGCCTGGTAGCGCGGCCCCCCCTCTTTCGGGGCGGCGGCGCCGAGAGCTGTCCTCTAGCGCAAAATCGCGGTAGATGCCGGTTGCCCACTGCGAGGACACGCGGCCGCCATACGGTCGGCGCCAGCTCTGCTTCAGACAGAGTTGGTTCGATCAGTCGGTACAGAAGAAGTGTGCCTTCATCGTACAGGGAGTTGCGCCGGTAGACCTGTGAATGCGGACACTGAGGCGCCCGTCACCTGCGATTGCCCCGCCCTTTCGGTTCCTGACCAGTGGTTCCCAGCCATCCGGCCAGCTTTCCGCCCTGTCCGACGGCCCGCAGCCGCTTCTCCGCGGCGTCCCGCACCGGGTCGGTCGCGACCACCAGGAGCTCGTCCCCGCGCTGGAGGACGGTCGTGGGCTGCGGCACGAACGATTCGCCGTTGCGAACGACAAGGGTGACCGCCGCCCCCGCGGGCATCCGCAGCTCGCCCACCTCGACGCCGTGCATCCGCGAGCCCTCGGGGATCGCCACCGAGAGCAGATGTCCGCGCAGGCGCTCCAGGGGAGCCGACTCGACGCCCAGGTCGGCGGCGCCCGAAGAGTCGCCGAGGCGCAGCTTCCTGGCCAGCCACGGCAGCGTAGGCCCCTGGATGAGGGTGTAGACGACGACCAGGACGAAGACGATGTTGAAGATCCGCTGGCTGTCGTCGACGCCGTTCACCATCGGGATCGTGGCCAGGATGATGGGCACGGCTCCGCGCAGCCCGGCCCAGGACATCAGGGCCTTCTCCTGCCAGGGCATGCGGAACGGCAGCAGGCTGGCGACGACCCCCAGCGGTCTGGCCACCATGGTCAGGATCAAGCCGATGATGATCGCGGGCCAGGTGTCGTCGAGCAGGTCGTGCGGGGTGACCAGGAGGCCGAGCAGGACGAACATGCCGATCTGCGCGATCCAGCCGAGCCCTTCGGCGAAGCCGCGGGTGGCGGGCCAGTGCGGCAGCTTGGCGTTGCCGAGGACCATCGAGGCGAGATAGACGGCGAGGAACCCGCTGCCGTGCGCCATGGCGCCGGCGGCGTAGGCGGCGACCGCGATGGCCATCACGGCGATGGGGTAGAGGCCGGAGGCGGGCAGTGCGACGTGCCGCAGGCCGTAGGCGCCGAGCCAGCCCACCGCGACGCCGATCGCGGCGCCGATCGCCAGTTCGAGGGCGATCTCGGCGATGAGGATGTACCAGTGCTCCACGGGGCCCGCCGCGGAGAAGGCCACGACCAGGATCACCACGGGGGCGTCGTTGAACCCCGATTCCGCTTCCAGGATGCCCGTCACGCGCGAGGGCAACGGCACCTTCCGCAGCACGGAGAAGACCGCCGCCGCGTCCGTCGAGGAGACCACGGCGCCGATGATGAGCGCCTGGCGCCACTCCAGGCCGACCAGGTAGTGGGCGCCCGCCGCCGTCACGCCGACGCTCACCGCGATGCCGACGAGCGAGAGGACGGCAGCCGCGGGCAACGCGGGTTTGACCTCTTTCCACTTCGTGCCGAGGCCGCCCTCGGCCAGGATCACGACGAGCGCCGCATAGCCGATGACCTGCGTCAGTTCGGCGTTGTTGAAGCTGAGATTGCCGACGCCGTCCTGGCCCATGGCAATGCCGATGCCCAGGTAGAGAAGCAGGCTGGGGAGCCCGCTGCGCGACGAAATGCGGACCGCCGCGACCGCGACGAGCAGGACGAGCGAGCAGACGAGCAGAAGCTGGTTGAGGTGATGGACAGTCAGGGGCCGTTCCTTCCTCCGCACGAGCCAAGTACTTCGTTACCTTACCTAATTGTTAACGCTTCCTTGACGTCTTCGAACGCTCATACGATCTGTTGCCATGTAGGTTCCTGACTCCGCGTCCGAGGCTTCAGTGCCCTGCGCCTACAGTTGCTCCAGCGCTCCCACCACCGCCCAGCCAGCCCTGCCGCTCGCGTAAGGACAGCAAGGACAGCGATGCCCTCGAATACCACCGCCTCTTCCGGTCATAAGTCCGGCAAGAAGAAGGGGCGCCGAGCCCGCCTCATCGTGATCGTCCTGGTCCTGGCCATCGTGGCGGGCATCGGTTACGGCGCCTACTGGAGCGTCGACACGGTGCGGGCCTCCTACCCGCAGACGAAGGGGACGATCAAGCTCGACGGTCTCTCCGGCCCCGTCGACGTGAAGCGCGACGGCAACGGCATCCCGCAGATCTACGCCGAGTCCGACGCCGATCTCTTCATGGCCCAGGGCTTCGTCCAGGCACAGGACCGCTTCTGGGAGATGGACGTACGCCGTCATACGACCTCCGGTCGCCTCTCCGAGATGTTCGGCAAGAGCCAGGTAAAGACCGACGAGTTCCTGCGGACGCTCGGCTGGCACCGAGTGGCGCAGAAGGAGTACGACTCCAAACTCTCGCCGGAGACGAAGAAGTACCTCCAGGCGTACTCCAAGGGAGTCAACGCCTACTTGAAGGACAAGAGCGGCAAGGACATCTCCCTGGAGTACGCCGCCCTCGGTTTCACCAACGACTACGCGCCCCAGAAGTGGACGCCCGTCGACTCCGTGGCATGGCTCAAGGCCATGGCCTGGGACCTGCGCGGCAACATGCAGGACGAGATCGACCGCTCCCTGATGACCAGCCGCCTGGGCCCGTCCCAGATCAAGGACCTGTACCCGAAGTACCCGTACTCCCGGAACAAGCCCATCGTCCAGGAGGGCGCCTACAACAGTGCCACCAAGGAGTACGAGGGCAAGGGCAGCGCGGGCAGCCAGTCGCAGTCACAGACAGGCGGCGCGGCCGGTACGGGCCTCGCGGGCAACGCCCAGGCCCCCGACGGACTGCAGTCCCAGCTGTCGGGCCTCTCCGACATCCTGGACAGCGTCCCGGACGCGGGCCTCGGCCCGAACGGCAACGGCATCGGCTCCAATTCCTGGGTGGTCTCCGGCGACCACACGATCACCGGCAAGCCCCTGCTGGCCAACGACCCGCACCTGTCGCCGCAGCTGCCCTCCACCTGGTACCAGATGGGCCTGCACTGCCGCTCGGTCTCCGAGGACTGCCAGTACGACGTCTCCGGCTACACCTTCGCGGGGATGCCCGGAGTGGTCATCGGCCACAACAAGGACATCGCCTGGGGCATGACGAACCTCGGCGCCGACGTCACCGACCTCTACCTCGAGAAGTTCGAGGGCGACGGCTACTCGTACGACGAGAAGGTGCTGCCCTTCAAGACCCGCACGGAGACCATCAAGGTCGCCGGGGGCAAGTCCAAGAAGATCACCGTCCGTGAGACCGGCAACGGACCGCTGCTGTCCGACCGAGACGACGAACTGGTGAAGGTCGGCAAGAAGGCCACCGTCGACAGCGCCGCCCCCGACCGGGGCGACGGCTACGGAGTCTCGCTGCGCTGGACCGCGCTCCAGCCGGGCAGGTCGATGGACGCCGTCTTCGAGCTCAACAAGGCGAAGGACTTCGCCGGCTTCCGCAAGGCGGCCGCTTCTTTTGAAGTGCCTTCGCAGAACCTGATCTACGCGGACCGCGACGGTCACATCGGCTACCAGGCACCGGGCAAGATCCCGGTCCGCGGCAAGGGCGACGGCGCGCTGCCCGCGCCCGGCTGGGACTCCGACTACCGCTGGACCGGCTACATCCCGCAGTCCGCACTGCCCTACGAGTACGACCCCAAGCGCGGCTACATCGTGACCGCGAACCAGGCCGTCATCGGCGAGAAGTACCCGTACAAGCTCACGGCCGACTGGGGCTACGGGGCGCGCAGCCAGCGCATCACCGACCTGATCCAGTCGAAGATCAAGAACGGTGGGAAGGTCTCCACCGAGGACATGCGCACGATGCAGATGGACAACAGCAGCGAGATCGCCAAGCTGCTCGTGCCCAAGCTGCTCAAGATCGACGTCAAGGACAGCTACGTCCGAGAGGCGCAGAAGCTCCTCGAGGGCTGGGACTACACCCAGGACGCCGATTCGGCGGCAGCCGCGTACTTCAACTCGGTCTGGCGCAACATCCTCAAGCTTTCCATCGGCAACAAGCTGCCCAAGGAGCTGCGGGTCAAGGGCCAGTGCCTGAACGTCGAGCCGGCCGGCAACACGGGCCCGGCCGACGAGGCCGAGCCGGTGCGCGAGTGCGGCCAGCGCGACGCGGAATCCGCGCAGCCCGACGGCGGCGACCGCTACTACGAAGTGATCCGGTCGATCCTCGACGACGAGGACAACGACTGGTGGAAGTCGCCCAAGACCCGCACGGACACCGCGACCAAGACCCGCGACCAGCTGTTCGGCCGGGCCATGGAGGACGCGCGCTGGGACCTGACGGCCAAGCTCGGCAAGGACGTCGACACCTGGAGCTGGGGCCGCCTGCACCGGCTGAGCCTGAAGAACCAGACCCTCGGCGTCGAAGGCCCCGGCTGGCTCCAGTTCATGCTCAACCGCGGCCCGTTCAAGCTGGGCGGCGGCGAGGCGGCGGTGAACGCCACCGGCTGGAACGCGGCGGGCGGCTACGGCGTGCAGTGGGTGCCGTCGATGCGCATGGTGGTCAACCTCGCCGACCTCGACAAGTCCAAGTGGATCAACCTCACCGGGGCTTCGGGGCACGCCTACAACGCGCACTACACCGACCAGACCAACAAGTGGGTCAAGGGCGAACTGCTGCCGTGGTCCTACTCGGAGGACGCCGTCAAGAAGAGCACGAACGACACGCTGGTGCTGCGGCCGTGAGCTGACACCCGCACCACCGGAAGGGCCCTCCACGCACGCGTGGAGGGCCCTTCCGGTACGTGGGGAGGGTCAGCGGAAGCGGCGTGCTCCCGACGGCGTGACCACGGCGTGCACGGGCTTGTCGTGCGGCTCCCGGGGGACGTGCGCGACGACCTCGGTGTCGTACAGGAGCACCACCAGGGCGGGATCGGCCCCCGCCCGCCCGAGCCGGGCCAGCACCCTGTCGTAGGACCCGCCGCCGCGCCCGAGCCGCATCCCGCCCTCGTCCACGGCCAGACCCGGCAGCAGCACGGCGTCCGCCGCCACGACGGCATCGGGCCCGAGCCGCGCCCCCGCGGGCTCCAAGAGCTCCATCTTTCCGGCGTGTTGTACGCGGGCCAGTGAGCCCGCGCCCTCATAGGCCGCCCAGTCCAGGTCGTTGTCCGCGAGGAGCACCGGCAGCAGGACCCGCGTCCCGCGCGCGTGGAGGGCGTCCAGGAGCGCGCGCGTCCCCGGTTCGCTCCCCACGGAGACGTACGCGGCGACCGTGCGCGCTCCGGAGAGCTCGGGCAGCTCCAGTGCGCGGCCGGCGAGAACCGTGGCGGCCTTCTGGGCGTCATCCCTAGTCAACCGGCGTCTCACCGCGAGGATTTCTCCGCGCAACGTGCGCTTGGTTGGCTCGGCAGGGCCGGTTTCTTGCATGGTGCGCTCACAAACCCCTTCAGGTGCGCTCATATGAGAACAAAATGTCCTCACCCACAGATTCCGCACATACTCACCGGTTATGGTTACGGACATGACTGAGTCTCACCCCCCGCGGATCAGCAAGGCTGTCATCCCCGCAGCAGGTCTCGGCACCCGGTTCCTGCCGGCCACCAAGGCCACTCCGAAGGAGATGCTGCCGGTCGTCGACAAGCCGGCGATTCAGTACGTGGTCGAGGAGGCCGCCTCCGCCGGCCTCGATGACGTCCTCATGATCACGGGCCGCAACAAGCGCCCCCTGGAGGACCACTTCGACCGCAACTACGAACTGGAGTCCGCCCTCCTGAAGAAGGGCGACGAGGCGCGCCTCGCGAAGGTCCAGGAGTCCAGCGACCTCGCGACCATGCACTACGTACGCCAGGGCGACCCCAAGGGGCTCGGTCACGCCGTCCTGTGCGCCGCCCCGCACGTGGGCAACGAACCGTTCGCGGTGCTCCTCGGCGACGACCTGATCGACCCGCGCGACCCGCTGCTCGCCCGCATGGTCGAGGTCCAGGAGCGGCACGGCGGCAGCGTCGTCGCCCTCATGGAGGTGGCCCCGGAGCAGATCCACCTCTACGGCTGCGCGGCCGTGGACGCCACGGACGAGGGCGACGTCGTCAAGGTGACGGGCCTGGTCGAGAAGCCCGACGCGGCGGACGCCCCCAGCAACTACGCCATCATCGGCCGCTATGTCCTGGACCCCCACGTCTTCGACATACTGCGCACGACCGAGCCGGGCCGCGGCGGCGAGATCCAGCTCACCGACGCCCTCCAGCAGCTCGCCGCGGACGAGAAGGTCGGCGGCCCCGTGCACGGCGTCGTCTTCAAGGGCCGCCGCTATGACACCGGCGACCGGGGCGACTATCTGCGTGCCATTGTCAGACTCGCGTGCGAACGTGAAGACCTGGGCCCGGACTTCCAGGCCTGGCTTCGCAGTTACGTGTCCGAGGAGATGTAGCACTTTGAGCAGCAGCGCGACGACCGAAGTCACCGGCCAGGACCACGTCTGGTCGGTGAGCGAGCACCTGGACGACATCCTCGGATCCGTCCGGCCCCTGGAGCCCATCGAGCTCCAACTGCTCGACGCCCAGGGCTGCGTCCTCGTCGAGGACGTCACGGTGCCCGTCTCGCTGCCGCCCTTCGACAACAGCTCCATGGACGGATATGCCGTCCGGGTCGCCGACATCGCGGGCGCCAGCGAGGAGTTCCCCGCCGTCCTGACGGTCATCGGCGACGTCGCCGCGGGCCAGGGCGAGCAGCCGGAGGTCGGCGCGGGCCAGGCCGCCCGCATCATGACCGGCGCCCCGCTGCCCCCCGGCGCCGAGGCCGTCGTCCCCGTGGAGTGGACCGACGGAGGGCTCGGCGAAGGCCCCGTCTCCGGAATGCGCGCCCACAGCGCCGCCCCCGACGGAGCCTCCGGCGAGGTCCGCGTGCACCGCCCCGCCGAGGCACGCGCGCACGTGCGGGCGCGTGGCAGCGACGTCCGGGCAGGTGACCGCGCCCTGACCGCGGGCACGGTCCTCGGCGCCCCGCAGATCGGCCTGCTCGCCGCGATCGGCCGGGGCACGGTCAAGGTGCGCCCGCGCCCCCGCGTGGTCGTCATGTCCACCGGCAGCGAACTGATCCAGCCCGGCGAGGAGTTGGACAAGGGCCAGATCTTCGACTCCAACAGCTTCGCCCTGACCGCCGCGGCCCGCGAGGCCGGAGCGATCGCCTACCGCGTGGGCGCGGTCGCCGACGACGCCGAGACGCTGCGCTCCACCATCGAGGACCAGCTGATCCGCGCCGACCTCATCGTCACCACGGGCGGCGTCAGCGTCGGCGCGTACGACGTCGTGAAGGAAGCCCTCTCCTCCGTGGGCGACGAGGACGAGGACGGCAGCGGCATCGAGTTCCGCAAGCTCGCCATGCAGCCCGGCAAGCCGCAGGGCTTCGGCTCCATCGGCCCCGACCACACCCCGCTGCTCGCGCTGCCGGGCAACCCCGTGTCGTCGTACGTCTCCTTCGAGATCTTCGTGCGTCCCGCGGTGCGCGCCCTGATGGGCCTTCCGGACGTCCACCGGCCGACGGCCCGCGCGGAGCTCGTCGCCGACAAGGCGCTCAGCTCGCCCGAGGGGAAGCGGCAGTTCCTGCGCGGGCAGTACGACGCCGAGGAGGGCAGCGTGCGGCCCGTGGGCGGCGCGGGCTCCCACCTCGTGGCGGCCCTGGCGCACGCGAACGCGCTGATCGTCGTCCCGGAGGGCACCGCGTCGGTGGAGCCGGGCGCCGACGTCGAAGTGGTCCTGCTCGGCTGAAACGCCGTCCCGCGCGGTACGGTGTCGCGCACATAGGCCCCCTCGCGCCGCACCGCGGGAGGGCCCGGACCGGGAGCGCCACAGCACATGAGTACGCAGCAGGGGCAGCAGAGACTGACACACATCGACGAAGCGGGCGCCGCCCGCATGGTCGACGTATCCGCGAAGGACGTGACGGCGCGCACCGCGAGCGCCAGCGGTCGCGTCCTGGTCTCGCCCCGCGTGATCGAGCTGCTGCGCGGGGAGGGCGTGCCCAAGGGCGACGCCCTGGCCACCGCGCGGATCGCGGGCATCATGGGCGCCAAGCGCACGCCCGACCTGATCCCGCTCTGCCACCCGCTGGCCGTCTCCGGAGTGAAACTCGACCTCTCCGTGGCGGACGACGCCGTCGAGATCCTGGCCACGGTGAAGACGACGGACCGTACGGGCGTGGAGATGGAGGCCCTCACCGCGGTGAGCGTGGCCGCCCTCACGGTGATCGACATGGTGAAGGCCGTCGACAAGGGCGCGGTCATCACGGACGTACGCGTCGAGGAGAAGTCGGGCGGCAAGTCCGGGGACTGGAGCCGCGAAGGAGCCGGCGCATGACGGCCTACCGCGCCCTCGTCGTCACGGCGTCCAACCGCGCGGCGGCCGGTGTCTACGCCGACCGGGGCGGCCCGGTCATCGCCGAGGCGCTGTCCGGGCTCGGCTTCGAGGTCGAAGGCCCCCGGGTGGTCCCGGACGGCGACCCCGTCGAGCAGGCCCTGCGCGAGGGCGCCGAAGCCGGATACGACGTGATCCTCACCACAGGCGGCACCGGCATCTCGCCCACCGACCGCACCCCCGAGGCCACCCGCGCCGTCATCGACCACGAAGTGCCGGGCATCCCGGAGGCGATCCGCGCCTACGGCAGGGAGAAGATCCCCACGGCCGTCCTGTCCCGCGGTCTCGCCGGAGTCGCCGGGCGCACCCTCATCGTGAACCTGCCGGGCTCCACCGGCGGCGTACGGGACGGCATGGCCGTCCTTGAGCCCCTCCTCGTCCACGCCATCGAGCAGCTCAGGGGCGGCGACCATCCCAGACCCCCGGGCGGTGTGAGCTGAACAGCCCTTCCTGGCCCGTCGAGCTGACGGACGGCGATGTCGCCCTCCGTCCGATAAAGATGCGCGACCAGCGGCCCTGGCGCGAGGTCAACCGGCGCAACCGGGACTGGCTGCGCCCCTGGGAGGCGACGATTCCGCCGCCCGGGCCCAGCGGTCCGATCGTGCACCGCCCGACGTACCGTCAGATGGTCCGGCATCTGCGCGCCGAGGCGCACGCCGGGCGCATGCTGCCCTTCGTGATCGAGTACCAGGGCAGGCTCGTCGGGCAGTTGACGGTCGCCGGGATCACCTGGGGATCGATGTGCTCGGGCCATGTCGGTTACTGGGTCGACCAGTCGGTCGCGGGCCGCGGCGTGATGCCGACCGCCGTCGCTCTCGCGGTCGACCATTGCTTCCGATCGGTCGGGCTGCACCGTATCGAGGTCTGTATTCGCCCCGAGAACGGGCCCAGTCGCAGGGTCGTGGAGAAACTCGGATTCCGCGAGGAGGGCCTTCGTCCACGCTATCTCCACATCGACGGTGCCTGGCGCGACCATCTTGTCTTCGCGCTCACCACGGAAGAGGTACCGGAAGGGTTGCTGCGGCGCTGGCACCAGGCAAGACCCCGGAAGACCGCGTAAATAGAATAAGTGTTTGAAAATGATCGGCGATCGACCGTCCGGGGCCCGACTTGATCCCCCCGAGGCATTAATTTCACGGTCCCGGTGGCCTGTTGATCGCATCAGTCACAAAAAAAGTTCGAGATATCAGCCAGATCGTGCGACACACCGGCGCAATTGGCAGATGGCCTCAAGCAAACCCCTCTACCGTGTGAGGCGTGAGCAGCAGCGGCCTCATCTACGCAGTCATCGTCGGGGCCTGGGCCGCCTACTTGGTGCCGATGTGGCTCCGTAGGCAGGACGAGCTCAATGAAGCCCGTCCGACGGAACGCTTCAGCACCGCCATCCGGCTTCTGTCCGGACGTGCGGGGATGGAGCGCCGGTACGCCAAGGACCTGCAAGCGCGCTCGCCTGAAGAGGAGGAGTCGCGCGACCCGGACAATGCCACCGGCTCGGTGGACGTCCGGGCCTTCGTCGCGCCTCCGCATCGGCAGGGCGCACCGGAAGAGCGGCCCGTGCCGCAGGCCAAGGCCCCGGTGAAACCCCGGGACCGGCAGCCCCCGCCGAGACCGGCGGCCAAGGAGCAGCCGGCCAAGCCCTCCGTGAAGGCCCGCGTCGACGCCCCGGAGCCCACCCCGGCCCCGACCGGCGCCCGGCCCCAGCAGTCGGCAGCCCGGCGTGCGGCATCGGCGGAAGCCGCCGCGCGCGCCCGGCGCACGAAGGTGCTCGCGCGCCGTCGGCGTACGACGGTGATGCTGTTCGTCGCCTTCACGCTCGGCGCGGTCGTCGCCGCGGTGGGCGGGCTCGCATTCCTCTGGGTGCCCGCCGTACCGGCCGCGCTCCTCAGCGCGTACATCGTGTACCTGCGGGGCCAGGAGCGGCGGCGCTTCACCTACACCATGGACCGGCGCAGGGCCGAGGTCGCGGCGCAGCGGCTGCGGGAGCGCCAGCCGCGCAGGCGTGCGGCGGGCGGCGGCGCGGAAGCGGTCGTCGACGACGCGGAGGAAGGACCCGGGCCCGACACGGAGACCGGCCTGTCCGCGCTCGCCGCCGACCGCCGCGCCCTGGTCGAGCAGACCGACCACGCGGAGTGGGTGGACCAGCAGCGCGAGCGGCAGCGGCGCCCCGGCCACGGCGACAGCTGGGACCCGGTACCGGTGCCCCTGCCGACGTACGTGACCGCGCCGGTCGCCCCGCGGGCCACCGGCGACGTCGACTTGAGCGCGCCCGACGCCTGGAGCTCGGCGCGGTCGAGCTCCGTGGAGCCCGCCGCCGACGAGGCGCACGGCGAGGCGCAGGAGAGCGAGTACGCCGAGTACGCCGAGGGCGTGGAGCCCGCCGAGGGCGCGGACGGAGCCGATGGCCGCAGTGACGCACGGCGGGCCGCGTCCGCCCGCCGGGCCCGCGAGCGGGGGCGTACGCCGCTCTTCGATCAGTACGAAGAAGGGGAGCGGCCGCGTGCCGCCAACGAGTGAGGTCTGACCAGCCAGGAACGGATTTCCGAGCACCCCAATCGGGATGCTAGAGTTTCACTCGTTGCAAGGGCCTGTGGCGCAGTCTGGTAGCGCACCTCGTTCGCATCGAGGGGGTCTGGGGTTCAAATCCCCACAGGTCCACTGCACATGAGATCCCGTCCAGTTCATCGAACTGGGCGGGATCTTTGCTGTGCCTCAGATTTGAAGCACGGGGGAACTACAGCGCCTTCACGTAGCAGCGGCTCAGGTCCTCGAAGCGGTAGTGGCCGAACTTGGCGGGGGCCGGGGTGTAGCCGGTCGACGTGTAGAGGGCTATGGCCTCCGGCTGCTTCGTGCCCGTCTCCAGGACCATGCGCGTACGGCCCGCGGACCTCGCGTCGTCCTCCAGGGCCGCCAGGATGCGGCGGGCCAGGCCGAGGCCGCGCGCCTCCGGGGTCACGTACATGCGCTTGATCTCGGCGTCGCCGTTTCCGTACCCCTCGTCGTTCTCCTCGTGGGCGCGCCAGCCGCCGGTGGCCACCGGGGTGCCGTTCTCGTCGTACGCGAGGAGATACAGGCCGCCCGGTGCCCTGAACATGGCCGGGTCGAGAGGTGTGACATCGCCCTCATCGCCGTACCGCTCCGCGTATTCGAGCTGGACGCGGTCGTTGAGCTTGACCGCGTCGGGGTGGTCGAAGGGGGTGGGGCGCAGCTCTATGGCGGGTCGCTGCGGCGAGGGCTGAATAGTCATGCGAACCATCGTACTTCTATGCGGGTGTGTTCGGGTGCTTGCGGTGTGCGGGTGTGCTTCAAGTGTGCCGGTATCGTTCCCGGATGCTCACCGTGACCAGTGTGAATGTGAATGGGCTGCGCGCCGCCGCCAAGAAGGGCTTCGTGGAGTGGCTCGCCGACACCTCGGCCGACGTACTCTGCCTCCAGGAAGTGCGGGCCGAGCCGCAGCAGCTGCCCGAGGAGGTGCGGGCGCCCGAGGGCTGGCACGTCACGCACGCGCCGGCCGCCGCCAAGGGGCGCGCGGGCGTCTCCCTCTATACGCGGCGTGAGCCGGACCGGGTGCAGGTCGGATTCGGGTCGCAGGAGTTCGACGGCAGCGGGCGCTATGTCGAGGCCGATCTGCCCGGCGTCACGGTCGCGAGCCTCTATCTGCCCTCCGGCGAGGTCGGTACGGAGCGGCAGGACGAGAAGATCCGCTTCATGGACGAGTTCCTCACGTATCTGAAGGGGCTCAAGCAGCGGGCCGCCGCCGAGGGGCGCCAGGTCGTGGTCTGCGGCGACTGGAACATCGCGCACCAGGAGGCCGACCTCAAGAACTGGAAGGGCAACAAGAAGAACTCGGGCTTCCTGCCCGAGGAGCGTGCCTGGCTCACCGAGGTCTTCGAGGGGGACGCCGGGTACGTCGACGTGGTGCGGGCGCTGCATCCCGACGTCGAGGGGCCCTACTCCTGGTGGTCCTACCGGGGGCGTGCCTTCGACAACGACACGGGCTGGCGGATCGACTACCACGTGGCGACGCCGGGGCTCGCGGAGCGCGCGGTCAAGGGATTCGTGGAGCGGGCGGCCACGCACACGGAGCGGTGGTCGGACCATGCGCCCGTCACGGTGGTCTACGACATGTGAGTCCGCGCGGCGCCATGGCATGTTGCGAGCGCGTACCTGACAATGACTCAACTGTCAGCCGTGTGGGGGAGACTTCATGTCCGGTGCGTCGATGCCATCTCGTCGGGGTGTGCTGCTGGGGGCGCTGGTCGCCGGGGTCGGAGCGGGGCTGCCGCTGGCCGCCGCGGCGCCCGCCGGGGCATCGGGCGGCACTCCGGGCGGGGTCCCGCGCCGCACGCCGCCCGTGCTCCTCACCGAGCAGGCGACCCAGCAGATCCTGGTGCTCGACCCGCGGCGCAGGGTGTGGGACGTGGAGCGTGATCCGTCCGCCGTGCGGTGGGCGTTCTCGCCGACCAGGCGCAAGGGGTACGAGGATCTCCGGCCCGAGGAGAGCTGGGTGTATCCGAGCGAGTCGAAGGTGCGCAGACTCAAAGGGCGTACGTACGTCCTGACCACCGCGTCCTTCGGGTTCGTCGCCGTGGTCGACTACCCCTCGGGCAAGCGCTACTGGGGTGCGGCGCTGGGTCCCGGCGACGACCTCTTCAATCCGCACAGCGCGGAGATCCTGCCCGACGGCAATGTCGCGGTGGCGTGCAGTACGGGGGCGCTGGTGCGGTTGTACGCGGCGTCGCAGGGGCCGCGTGCCTCGCAGTACGCCGAGGCGGAGCTCAAGGGGGCGCACGGGCTGCACTGGGACGGTGCGCGGCAGGTGCTGTGGGCCATCGGCGACGATGAGTTGGTCACGTACGAGGTGGGCGGGACGCGGGCGCGGCCCACGCTGGCGCGGCGGTCCTCGGTGGGGCTTCCGGTCGGGACGCCGGGGAAGACTCCCGGCGGGCACGATCTTTTTCCCGTGGCCGGGGGTGTGGGGCGGGGCGGGCGCGTGGAGCGGCTCTGGGTGACCACCAACGCGGCCGTCTTCCAGTACGACATCGAGGCCGGGGCCTTCGTGCAGGACTTTGCCGGGGCCGAGGAGATTTCCCGGAAGTCCGTGAAGGCGGTGGGGGATGATCCGCGGACCGGGCAGGTGCTGTCCACCGTGCCGGAGGCCGGGCTCGAGGAGACCTGGTGGACCACCAAGGTGAGTGTCCATCGGCCCCGGAGTGAGTATTCGCTGGTCGACGGGGGGATTTACAAGGCCCGGTGGTTCTTGCCGCGGTAGGCGGGCGGGTGCGGGTGGTGCGTGGGTGCGGGTGGTGGGCCCCCGGCAGGGGTTACTCCTCCGGCTTCTCCGAAGCCAGTCTGCGGTCCAGGGCCATCGACAGTTCCGCCTCCACCACGCTCTTCGCCAGTGGGCGCAGGCGTTCGATGCTGACGTTGCCCGCCTCGGACGGGGTGTGGGTGCGGATGGTGGTGATGAACAACTCCGCGAGCGCGTCAGCGTGTTCGCGTACCCGCTGGCCCGCCTCCAGGACCGCCGCCAGCGGGATTCCCTCGCGGACCAGGGCCGAGGAGACGTCCAGGAGGCGGCGGCTCACGTGCACGATCTCGTCGCCGTCCGTGCCGAGGTAGCCGAGGTCCATGGCCGCGGCGAGGTTCTCGGGGGTGACCTCGCCCGCGAAGCGGTCGGCGAGTTCCTCGGGGGTGAGGCGGACCGGGGTCTCCTCCGTGGGTTCGCCGATGCCCAGGAGTTCGCCGACGTCGCGGCCGTTCTCGAAGGCCTCCGCGAGTTCCGCGATGCCGCTCAGGGTGTGGCCGCGTTCCAGGAGGGCGGCGATCGTCCGGAGTCTGGCCAGGTGGTGGTCGTCGTACCAGGCGATACGGCCCTCGCGGCGGGGCGGCGGGATCAGACCGCGTTCACGGTAGAAGCGCACGGTGCGCACCGTGATGCCGGCGGCCTTGGCCAGCTCCTCCATGCGGTACTCGCGTGTTTCTGCCACGGCAGCAGCCTATGTGCTGGCGGATCGTGTGCGTCGTGCGCGTGTTCTACCGGCGGTAACTCGCGGCGCCAGACCCCTACCCATCAGTAGGGAGTTGTTCTACTCTCCCAATTGCGCCAGTGGTCACTGGCAGAGTCGTGATGCAGTTCGGGAGGCGGCGGCATGGCCGAGGACGAGCGCCAGCAGGAGCGCGAGCAGGGGCGCGAGGGTGGTCGCGCACACGAACACGTGCGGGTGGCGGTGATCGGGTCCGGATTCGGCGGGCTCGGGGCCGCGGTCCGGCTCCGCCGGGAAGGCATCACCGACTTCGTCGTCCTGGAGCGGGCCGACGCGGTGGGCGGCACCTGGCGGGACAACAGCTATCCGGGCTGCGCGTGCGACGTGCCCTCGCATCTGTACTCGTTCTCCTTCGCGCCCAACCCCGACTGGCCGCGCACCTTCTCCGGCCAGGAGAAGATCCAGGAGTACCTGGAGAAGGTCGCCGACACCTTCCGGCTGCGCTCGCACATCCGCCTCAGCACCGAGGTGATGCAGCTGCGCTGGGACGCGGACCGGCTGCTGTGGGAGGTCGAGACCAGCAACGGCACCCTCACCGCCGACGTCGTCGTCTCCGCCACCGGGCCGCTCTCCGACCCGAAGCTGCCGGACATCCCCGGCCTCGACACCTTCGAGGGCAAGGTCTTCCACTCCGCGCGCTGGGACCACGACTACGACCTGCGCGGCAAGCGCGTCGCGATGATCGGCACCGGCGCCTCCGCCATCCAGATCGTGCCCGCCATCCAGCGCGAGGTCGGCAAGCTCACCCTCTTCCAGCGCACCCCGCCCTGGGTGATGCCGCGCATGGACCGCGCCATCAGCAAGGCCGAGCGCTGGCTGCACCGCCAGCTTCCGTTCACCACGCAGGCCCGGCGCGGAATCCTGTGGGGCATCCGGGAGCTGCAGGTCCAGGCGTTCACCAAGCGGCCCAACGAGCTCGGCGTGGTCGAGCAGCTCGCCAAGCGGAACATCGCCCGGGCCGTCAAGGACCCGGCGCTGCGGGCCAAGCTGACCCCCTCGTACCGCATCGGCTGCAAGCGGATCCTGCTGTCCAACACCTACTACCCGGCGCTCGCGCAGCCCAATGTGGACGTCGTCGCCAGCGGGCTGAGCGAGGTGCGCGGCAACACCGTCGTGGCCGCGGACGGCACCGAGACCGAGGTCGACGCGATCATCTTCGGTACGGGATTCCATGTGACGGACATGCCGATCGCCAACCGCGTGGTGGGCGCCGACGGCGTGACGATGATGGAGACCTGGAAGGACGGGATGAAGTCGCTGCGCGGCGCGACCGCCGCGGGCTTCCCCAACTTCATGACGGTCATCGGCCCGAACACCGGCCTCGGCAACTCCTCGATGATCCTGATGATCGAGTCCCAGCTGAACTATCTCGCCGACTACATGCGGCAGTTGGACGTGCTCGGTGACCGGGCCGCGCTCGCCGTGCGGACGAGCGCCGTGAACGCCTGGAACGACAAGGTCCAGGAGCGGATGAAGCGCACCGTGTGGAACACCGGCGGCTGCAACAGCTGGTACCTCGACGAGAACGGCGTGAACACCACGATCTGGCCGGGGACCACGAGCGAGTTCCGCAATGCGACGCGGCGGGTGGACCTCGCCGAGTACGAGGTGGTGCGGCCGCCGAAGGTGAGTGCGCAAGCCGCGAAGCCGAAGTCCCGTAAGACGAAGAAGATCGAGGCAGGCGCATGAGCAGGCTGATGCATGTGACGAGCGGCCCCTTCGCGCCGCCTCCCGCGGCACGGGAACTGACCGTCGTCTCGGCGGACGGCGCGCGGCTGCACGCCGAGGTGCACGGGCCCGAGGGCGCGCCCGCGGTGGTGCTCGCGCACGGGTGGACCTGCTCGACGGCCTTCTGGGCCGCGCAGATACGTGAGCTGGCCGTCGATCACCGCGTGATCGCGTACGACCAGCGGGGGCACGGGCGCAGCGCGGCGCCGGACGGCGTCGAGGGCTACAGCACCACCGCCCTCGCCGACGATCTGGAGGCGGTGCTCGCGGCGACGCTCGCCCCTGGCGAGCAGGCCGTCCTCGCCGGGCACTCCATGGGCGGCATGACGATCATGGCCGCGAGCACGCGGCCCGGCTTCCGGGAGCACACGGCGGCGGTTCTGCTGTGCAGCACGGGCAGTTCGCGGCTCGTCGCCGAGTCGACCGTGGTACCGATACGGGCCGGAGGGCTGCGGACGCGGCTCACGCGGTCGGTCCTCGGTGCGAAGGCGCCGCTGGGTCCGGTCACGCCCATGGCCCGCAAGATCCTCAAGTACGCGACGATGGGGCCGGGTTCGGCGCCGGACCGGGTCGAGGTGTGCGCGCGGATCGTGCACGGGTGCCCGCGCGTGGTGCGCTACCGCTGGTCGCACGTACTGGACGAGCTTGCGCTCGACGCCGGGGTCCTGGAGCTGACCGTGCCGACCGCGGTCATCGCGGGCACGGCTGACCGGATGACGCCCGTCACGCTCGCTCGGCGCATCGCCGGAATGCTGCCGGACTCCCTCGGTCTCACCGAGCTGCCGGGCATCGGCCACATGACGCCCGTCGAGGCGCCGGAAGCGATAACGGACGGGATCAGGGATCTCGCGAAGAGGTACGTACGGGCCGGCGATCAGCAGATTCAGGGGCTTGAGGGGAGCAGCGCATGAGCAAGGTCAGCCTGGAGGGTCAGGTCGCGGTCGTCACCGGGGCGGCGCGGGGCGTGGGCGAGCTGCTCGCGCGCAAGCTGTCGGCGCGCGGCGCGAAGATCGCGCTCGTCGGCCTCGAACCGGACGAGCTGAAGCAGGTCGCGGGGCGGCTGCACACCGAGGCCGAGGCCTGGCACGCGGACGTCACCGACCATGTCGAGATGGCGCGGGTCGCTCAGGAGGTCAAGGAGCGGTTCGGCAAGGTCGACATCGTCGTCGCCAACGCGGGCGTCGCCAACGGCGGTCCCTTCGTCGAGTCCGACCCCGTCGCGTGGCGCCGGGTGATCGAGGTCAACCTCATCGGCAGCGCGGTGACGGGGCGGGCGTTCCTGCCGGTCCTCACCGAGAGTCGGGGATATCTGCTCCAGATCGCCTCCCTCGCGGCGATCACTCCGGCGCCGATGATGTCCGCGTACTGCGCGTCGAAGTCGGGCGTCGAGGCGTACGCGCACTGTCTGCGGGCCGAGGTCGGCTACAAGGGCGTGAAGGTGGGCGTCGGGTACCTGTCCTGGACGGACACCGACATGGTGCGGGGCGCCGACCAGGACGACGTGATGCGGGAGTTGCGCCAGCGCCTGCCGTGGCCGTCCAACAAGACGTACCCGCTGGGCCCTGCCGTCGACCGGATCGTCGCCGGGATCGAGCGCCGCTCCAGCCATGTGTACGCGCAGTGGTGGCTGCGGGGCATGCAGGGCATCCGGGGCTACCTCCCGGCGCTCATCGGCACGGTCGGCCAGCGCGAGATGCGGCGCTTCGAGCCCCGCCTCGCCTCGGTCTCCACGGGGCTCGTGGGAGCGGGGGGCTCCGCCGACGAACAGGCCCGTACGGGGCGGTAGTTGATACCCCGGCGTCGGGCCTCGCACCGGACGCAGCGATGAGGCCCCCCGGCGTCCCGGGGGGCCTCATCCGTTCGAGCTCGCCGCAGCGTCAGGCGTCGTAGTCGCGGTCGAACTTGTCCTGCTGCTCCTGGGCCGCCTCCTGAGCCTGGTCCGGGGCCTGCGAGGAACGCTCGCTCGCCTCGTCCCGCGCCTGCGAAGCCCGCTCGCTCGCCTCGTCCTTGCGGTCGCCCATGGCGCCCTTCGCCTTGTCGGCGAGCTGGTCGGCCTTGTCCTGGAACTGGTCCTTGATGCCCATGCTTGTTCACTCCTAGAGGGTGAGGTTGGAGGGGCCTCGACCAGACTTACATGAGGGTTCATACCTCGCATTTCGATCTTTAACAGGCAGTTACCGGCCGCGGGAATGCCCCGTCAGGAGTCCCGCGGCGGCAGCTTCGGACGCCGCCGGTCCGGCACGTCGTCCTGGCCCGGCGGCGTCGCCGCCGGCTGCTGTGCCAGGAGGTCGAGCGCGACCTGCACCGCGTCGTCGAGCTGTGCGTGCCGCCCCTCCGCCCAGTCCAGGGGAGTGCGCAGGACCTCCAGGTCCGGGGCCACGCCCTGGTTCTCCACGGACCAGCCGTACTCGTCGAACCACCCCGCGTTCATCGGCACCGTGATGACCGTGCCGTCCCCCAGGACGTGCCGCCCGGTCATCCCCACCACGCCGCCCCAGGTGCGCTGGCCCACCACGGGGCCGAGGCCCAGCAGCTTGAAGGCCGCCGTGATCATGTCGCCGTCCGACGACGTCGCCTCGTCGGCCAGGGCCACCACGGGACCCCGGGGCGCGTTCGACGCGTACGAGACGGGCTGGGCGTTGCGTGTCAGGTCCCAGCCCAGGATCTTCCGCGTCAGCTTCTCGACCACCAGCTCGCTGATGTGGCCGCCCGCGTTGCCGCGTACGTCCACGATCAGGGCCGGGCGGGACACCTCCAGGCGCAGGTCGCGGTTGAACTGGGCCCAGCCGGAGCCGCCCATGTCGGGGATGTGCAGATAGCCGCACTTCCCGTCGCTCAACTCCCGTACGACGTCGCGTCGTTTGGCCACCCAGTCCTGGTAGCGCAGGGGGCGTTCGTTGATGAGCGGGACGATCGCCACCCGGCGCGGCCTGCCCTCCGCCTCCGCCGCCTCGAACGTCAGCTCCACCGTCGTGCCGCCCGCCGCCGCGAGCAGGGGGTAGGGGCCGGCCACGGGGTCCACCGGGCGGCCGTCGATGTGCGTGAGGACCGCGCCCTCGCGGATGCCCGCGCCCGCGAGCGGCGAGCGTGCCTTGGAGTCGGACGATTCGCCGGGCAGGATCCGGGTGACCATCCATTTGTTGTCCCGGCAGACCAGATTGGCGCCGAGCAGGCCCATCGCCCGCTGGTAGTGCGGCGGTCCTTCGTTGCGGCGGGCGGGGGAGACGTACGCGTGGGAGGTGCCCAGTTCGCCGAGGACCTCGCGCAGCAGGTCGGCGAACTCGTCGGGGGACGCGACCCGTTCCACGAGCGGCCGGTACTGGTCCAGGACCGCGGGCCAGTCGATGCCGCACATGTGCGGCTCCCAGAAGTAGGCGCGGATGAGCCGGCCCGCTTCGTCGTAGGCCTGGCGCCACTCGGCCGCCGGGTCGACCTCGTGCAGGATGCGGCGCAGGTCGATCCAGACGGTCGTGTCGCCGTCGCCGACCTCCGTGGACGGCACCGCGCTCAGGTCGCCCTCGTCGACCACCACGAGCCGTGTGCCGTCGCCGCTGAGCGCGAACCAGTCGAGGTGGTCGACCAGGGCGGACTTCTTGGCCTTGGCGATGTTGAAGTACTCCAGGGTGGGGCGGCCCGAGGTGTCCGACGGGTTGGCGAACGTCTCGCCGAGGGCGCCCGAGATCGGCCAGCGCAGCCAGACCAGGCCGCCGCCGCTGACGGGGTGCAGGGCCGAGTACTTCGACGCCGAGACGGGGAACGGCGTCACCCTGTTCTCCAGGCCCTCCACCTCCACGATCACCGTGCCGTCCTGTGACCTGCCGTCCGCCGGGTCGAGCCCGCCCGCGGCCGGGCGGCCGTCGGGGGAGAGCGCGAAGGGCGAGGGGGTCGCCGACGACAGGGGCACCAGGTAGGGGCGGCAGCCGAGCGGGAAGGAGAGGTCGCCGGTGTGTACGTCGTAGACGGGGTCGAAGCCGCGCCAGGACAGGAAGGCGAGATAGCGGCCGTCGCGCGTGAAGACGGGGTTCTCGTCCTCGAAGCGGCCGTTGGTGACGTCGACGATGATGCGGCAGCCGGGGCCCTCGATGCGGGCCATCTTGATCTGGCGCAGCGAGCGGCCGATGCCCGGATGCGACCAGGTCAGCCACGCCCCGTCCGGGGAGAACGCCAGGTCGCGCACCGGCCCGTTGACGGAGGCGATCAGCTCCGTCACCTCGCCGTCGGACTCCTCGCCCGCGTCGACCAGGAGGAGCCGCCCGTCGTTCGAGGCGATCGCGAGCCGTTCGCCCTCGGGGTCGGAGACCAGTTCGAGGACCCGGCCGAGTTTCCCCTGGGCGAGCCTGCGCGGCAGGCGCGCACCGCTGGCGCGCGGCAGATAGGCGATCTCTACGGCGTCCTCGCCCTCCGCGTCGGTGACGTAGGCGACCTGTCCGCCCTTGCCGAGCATCTCCGGGAGCCGCACGCGCACGCCCGGGGTGTCCGTGATGGTGCGCGCGGGTCCGTCCCGGTGCGTCAGCCAGTACAGGCTGCCGCGTACGACGACGGCGCTGGCCCGTCCCGTCGCGTCGACGGAGAGCGAGTCGACGTGCTGCGCGGCCGGCACCTGGTAGATCCGCCGCCCGGCGCGCGGCCCGCCGAGGCGTACGTCGAGGCGGCGCGGCACGGAGCCGGCGCTCAGGTCGTCCACCAGCCAGACGTCGCCCGCGCACTGGTAGACGACGCGGTCGCCGTCGCTGGACGCGTGCCGGGCGTAGAACGTGTCGTGATCGGTGTGCCGCCGCAGGTCGGAGCCGTCCGGCAGACAGGAGTAGAGGTTGCCGACGCCCTCGTGGTCGGAGAGGAAGGCGATCCTGCCGTCCACGAACATCGGGGCGTCCAGATGCCCGTCGAGGTCGGGCAGGATCTGCTCGCCGTGCATCCACAGGCGGCCCATGGCCCCGCCCCGGTAGCGCTTCCAGGCCGCGGGCTCGTGCGGCGGCTTTCCGGTGAGCAGGAGCGTCTTGCGTTCGCCCTCGATGTCGTTGACCGCGATGTCGTAGACGGGGCCCCAGGGCAGCTTGCCGCCGGGCGAGCCGTCGGTGGGCACGCTGTAGGCCCAGCAGAAGTACGAGAAGGGCTGGCCGTGCGAGGAGACGGCGAGGATGTCGCCGTCGGGGGACCAGCCGCAGACCCGGGTGTCCGTGCTGCCCCAGTAGGTGAGGCGCCGGGCGGGGCCGCCGTCGACCGGGGCGAGGTGGATCTCCGGGTCGAGGCTGCGCCATGTCGTGTACGCGATGTGGCGGCCGTCCGGCGAGAAGCGCGGGTGGCTCACCTTGGTCCGGTCGACGGTCACCCGCCAGGCCCGGCCCGCGGGCTCGCCGTCCTTGCCCATCGGGGCCACCCAGAGATCGTCCTCGGCCGCGAAACAGAGGCGGTCGCCGCTGAGGTGCGGAAATCGCAGGTAGGCCTGGTCGGCGTGGTCAGCATGGGCTTCATCGCGCGCGTCGGTCACTTCACCATGCTTTTCCGGTGCGCAGGGCCCGGCAACTCGTACAGGGAGACGAACAGACGCGGCCGGGCTCGGCGGACTGGAACGGACGCACGGCCGGACGCGGCCGGGCGCGGCGGCGTGCGCGTGACGCAGCACACGTACGAAACGGTTTCGTTTCGTTAAGGCGCCGGGTACAGTCGTGGCGTACGGAACAGTTTCGACAGGGAGCGGAGGGATCATGGCTGAGGCGGCAACGGTGCGGCGCAGCCGGATCACACCCGAGCGCGAGGCCGAGCTCTACGCGGCCGTGCTCGATCTGCTCCGCGAGGTCGGCTACGAAGCGCTCACGATGGACGCCATCGCGGCCCGCGCGAAATCCAGCAAGGCCACCCTCTACCGCCAGTGGGGGAGCAAGCCCGAGCTGGTCGCCAGGGCGCTGCGGCACAACAAGCCGGTGTCCATCGCCGACATCGACACCGGGTCCCTGCGCGGGGACCTGATGGAGAGCGTGGACCGTTCGGACGACTGTCAGATGGAGCGGGACGCCGCGCTGATGCGGAGCCTGTTCCACGCCATCCACGGAAACCCCGAACTCCACCAGGCGCTGCGGCAGCTGCTCGTCGAGCCGGAGATCACCGGTTTGAACCTCCTGCTGCGCAGGGCCGTGGAGCGCGGCGAAGTGTCCCCGGACAACCCCGCGCTCGACTACGTCATCCACATGATGATCGGCGGCTTCGTCGCCCGTGACCTCATCGAGGACCGCTCGGTCGACCGGGAGTTCCTCCGTTCCTACATCGACGCCGTGATCCTCCCCGCTCTCGGCGTCTGACCCACCCCCTTCACCAGGACCACCCCTTCCACCTGACGCGACCGCTCACGTCGTCGGGCTGATCCCTCCTGCCCCGTAGACACCACGACCTGACCGGGAGTACGCCCTCGTGGCCACTTTCCTCTACAAACTAGGCCGACTCGCCTTCAGGCGGCGGCACTTCGTCGCCTTGATATGGGTGGCGCTCCTGACCCTCGCGGGGGTCGGCGCCGCGTCCGCGCCCACCGCCGCCTCCAGCTCCTTCTCCATTCCGGGTACGGAGGCGCAGAAGGCCTTCGACCTGCTCGAAGAGCGGGTGCCCGAAGCCAGCGCCGACGGTGCGAGCGCCAAGGTCGTCTTCAAGGCGCCGGACGGCGAGAAGGTCACCGATCCGCAGAACAAGGCGGACATCGAGAAGACGGTCGCCGCGCTCAAGTCCGGTTCGGACGAGGTCGCGCGGGCGGACAGCCCCTTCCAGACCAAGACGGTCAGCAAGGACGGCTCCACGGCGTACGCGTCGGTGTCGTACAAGGTCACCTCGATGGAGCTGACCGAGGACAGCCGTGACGCCCTGGAGAAGACGACCGACGAGGCACGGGAATCCGGGCTCACGGTCGAGGTCGGCGGTGACGCGCTCCAGGCGATGCCCGAGACCGGGGCCACCGAGGTCATCGGCATCGCGGTCGCGGCCGTCGTTCTCGTCATCACCTTCGGTTCGCTGGTCGCGGCGGGGCTTCCGCTGCTCACCGCGCTGATCGGCGTCGGTATCGGCGTCTCCACGATCACCGCGCTTGCCAGCGCGCTCGACCTGGGGACGACGACCTCCACGCTCGCCATGATGATCGGCCTCGCGGTCGGCATCGACTACGCGCTCTTCATCGTCTCGCGCTACCGCGGTGAACTCGCCGACGGGCGGGACCGCGAGGAGGCGGCGGGGCGTGCCGTGGGGACCGCAGGGTCGGCCGTGGTCTTCGCCGGGCTCACCGTGGTCATCGCCCTTGTCGGCCTCGCCGTGGTGAACATCCCCATGCTCACCAAGATGGGCTTCGCGGCGGCGGGCACGGTGGTCATCGCCGTCCTCATCGCGCTCACCCTGATTCCGGCGCTGCTCGGGTACGCGGGCAAGAAGGTCAAGCCCACGGGCGAGAAGAGCAAGGTGCTCGGCGGGGGCCGCAAGAAGGCCGCGGCGGAGGCCGAGAGCTCCGGGAAGAAGGAGCCCAAGGACAACCTCGGCACGCGCTGGGCGCGCTTCGTCGTCCGCCGTCCGCTCACCGTCCTGCTCGTCGGTGTCATCGGCCTGGGCGCCGCGGCGCTGCCCGTCTCCTCCCTCGAACTGGGTCTGCCCGACGACGGCTCGCAGCCGACGTCCACGACCCAGCGCAAGGCGTACGACCTGGTCTCCGAGGGATTCGGCCCCGGCTTCAACGGCCCGCTGATGGTGGTCGCCGACCTCAAGGACTCCAAGGACCCGAAGGCCGCCGCCGGTTCGATCACCAAGACGATCTCCGGACTCGACGACGTCCTCTCGGTCGCCCCGCCGGCGCTGAACAAGGAGGGCGACACGGCGATCATCTCCGTCGTCCCGTCCTCGAAGCCCAGCGGCATCGAGACCGAGAACCTCGTGCACGCGATCCGTGACGCGGGCGGCGACATCAAGTCCGACACCGGCGCGAGCGTCATGGTCACCGGTACGACGGCCATGAACATCGACGTCTCCCAGAAGCTGAACGACGCCCTGCTGCCCTACCTGGCACTCGTCGTCGGCCTCGCCTTCCTCCTGCTGATCATCGTCTTCCGCTCGATCCTGGTCCCGCTCAAGGCGGCGCTCGGCTTCCTGCTCTCGGTCCTCGCGGCCCTGGGCGCGGTCGTCGCGGTGTTCCAGTGGGGCTGGCTCGGCTCGCTCTTCGGCGTCGAGCAGACCGGCCCGATCATGAGCATGATGCCGATCTTCATGGTGGGCGTGGTCTTCGGCCTCGCGATGGACTACGAGGTGTTCCTCGTGACGCGCATGCGAGAGGCGTACGTCCACGGGGAGCGCCCCGGCCAGGCGATCGTGACCGGCTTCCGGCACGGCGCCCGGGTGGTCTCGGCAGCCGCGGTAATCATGATCGCGGTCTTCGCCGGCTTCATCG
This sequence comes from Streptomyces sp. NPDC059900, assembly GCF_050270335.1. NCBI lineage: Bacteria > Bacillati > Actinomycetota > Actinomycetes > Kitasatosporales > Streptomycetaceae > Streptomyces > Streptomyces sp. NPDC059900. The sequence goes on along the minus strand of NZ_JBNNJZ010000007.1, from coordinate 34,594 downwards.
GCTCCACGGAGCAGATGGTGAAGATGATCGGCTTCGGGCTGGCGATCGCGGTGTTCTTCGACGCGTTCATCGTGCGCATGGCGCTGGTCCCTGCGGTGCTCGCGCTGCTCGGCAAGAAGGCGTGGTGGCTCCCGAGGTGGCTGGACCGCGCGCTGCCGAACGTGGATGTCGAGGGCGAGGGGCTGCGTGACCTCGACTCGGCGGGCAAGCAGGGCCCGGGCGATGACGACAGGGAGCTGGAGCGCGTCTGACGTACGGCGCTGACGTACGCGGCTGACCTGCGCGTCAGTGCGGGACGGGGGTGGCCGCGTACGTGCGGCGCAGGAAGCGGATCAGTGCGGACGCGTCGAACTGCACTACCGCCACCCCCTGCGCCGAATGGAACTCCATGACCGTCTGGACCCGCCCACAGGGCCAGATGTGTACGTCGCCGCTGGTGGACGGGGCCCGCAGGCCCTGTTCGAGCAGCTGCCGGGCGAAAGTCCATTCGTGGGAACCGGGGAGGCCGATCCGCACCGAAAGCGGGTCGGCCTCCGGGTCGTAGCGCAGGACGGCGGGGACGGCGAGCTGGTCGTCCGGGGAGTCCGAGACGACGTGGACGCGTGCGAACTGTTCTACTGCGGTCATCGCCGACTCCTCACCGTCACGGCCGTCTCGGGCCTTATGCCCTCTAATGTCCCATATATTCGGATTCTCGCTCCAGGTGTGACCGAGTGTGACGGGGATAACTGGGTACCCATCGCTCTTGCAAGCCGTTCGCAACAGGGCACTATCATTGAACGGTTCACGAGCGATCCGCTCTGTCTGCCCTTCTTCCTGTCCTGCCCAGGAGCGCGCGCATGCATGTCCCCGACGGATTCATCAACGCCCCCGTCTCCGCCGCCACCGGGCTCATCGCCGCCGGAGCGGTCGCCGTCAGCCTCCGCGGCGCCCGGCGCGAACTCGACGAACGGACCGCGCCGCTCGCCGGTCTCGTCGCCGCGTTCATCTTCGCCGTGCAGATGCTGAACTTCCCCGTCGCCGCCGGGACCAGCGGACATCTGCTCGGCGGAGCGCTCGCCGCGATACTCGTCGGCCCCTATACGGGGGTCCTCTGCGTCTCCGTCGTCCTGCTCATGCAGGGCGTCCTCTTCGCGGACGGCGGCCTCACCGCGCTCGGCGTGAACATCACGGACATGGCGATCGTCACGACCGTCGTGGCCTATCTCACCTTCCGCGGCCTGGTGAAGGTCCTCCCGCGCACCCGCCGTTCGATCACCGCGTCCTCGTTCGTCGCCGCGCTGATCTCCGTGCCCGCCGCCGCGGTCGCCTTCACGTTCCTCTACGCCCTCGGCGGCACCACCGACGTCTCCATCGGCAAGGTCGCCACGGCCATGATCGGCGTGCACGTCCTGATCGGCATCGGCGAGGCGGCGATCACCGCGCTCACCGTCGGCGCCGTCATCGCGGTCCGCCCCGACCTCGTGTACGGGGCGCGCGGCCTGACCCAGAAGCTCAAGCTCCGGGTCGGCGGCGAACTGGTCGACGCCCCGGCCGCGGAAGAGCCCGCCCCCGTCGCCGCCGCCCGCTCGCACCGCAAGGTGTGGATCGCGGGCCTGGTCACCTCCCTCGTCCTCGCCGGCTTCGTCAGCTTCTACGCGTCGGCGAACCCCGACGGCCTGGAGAAGGTCGCCCACGACAAGGGCATCGACAAGAAGGCCGAGGAGCACGCCAACGCGGACTCCCCGCTCGCCGACTACGGCGTCAAGGACATCACCGACGCCCGCCTCTCCGGCGGCCTCGCGGGCGTGATCGGCGTCGGCGTCACCGTCGTCGCGGGCACGGCGGTCTTCTGGTCGCTGCGCCGCCGCCGTACGGCGGACGCGGGCCCGGCGTCCACGGCTTCCGCCACCGACTCGGCGTCGGAGAACGCCTGACATGGGAGCGGGCCACGCCCACCGCCTCTACCGGCACGGCCACTCGCCGGTGCACGCGCTGCCCCCGCACACCAAGCTGGCGGCGGTCTTCTGCTTCGTGGTCGTGGTGGTCTCCACGCCGCGCGAGGCGATGTGGGCCTTCGGCCTGTACGCGGTGCTGCTCGGCGCGGTGGCTTACGCCTCCCGCGTCCCGCTCCCCTTCCTCCTCAAGCGGCTGCTCATCGAGGTGCCGTTCGTGGCGTTCGCGGTGCTCATGCCGTTCGTGGCGGAGGGCGAGCGGGTCGACGTACTCGGCATGTCCCTGAGCGTCAACGGCCTCTGGGGCGCCTGGAACGTCCTGGCCAAGGGCACGCTCGGCGTCGCGGCGTCGGTCCTGCTCGCCTCGACCACCGAACTGCGCTCACTGCTCCTGGGCCTCCAGCGCCTGAAGCTGCCGCCGCTGCTCGTCCAGATCGCCTCGTTCATGATCCGGTACGGCGACGTGATCACGGACGAGATGCGCCGCATGAAGATCGCCCGCGAGTCCCGCGGCTTCGAGGCACGGGGCGTACGGCAGTGGGGCGTCCTGGCGAAGTCCGCGGGCGCGCTCTTCATCCGCTCGTACGAGAGGGGCGAGCGGGTGCACCTGGCCATGGTCAGCCGGGGTTACGCCGGTTCGATGCCGGTGATCGACGAGGTCACCGCCTCGCGTGCGCAGTGGACGTACGCCTTTGCCCTGCCGGGCGCCGCACTTGTCGTATGTCTGTTGGGATGGACCCTGTGAGCACTGCCCCTTCTCTTGACGTATCCGGCCTCGCCTTCGCCTACCCCGACGGGCACCAGGCGCTCTTCGGCGTCGACATGGCCATCGGCCGCGGCGAGCGGGTCGCGCTGCTCGGCCCGAACGGCGCGGGCAAGACGACGCTCGTCCTGCACCTCAACGGCATCCTGACGGGCGGCGCGGGCACGGTCACCGTCGCGGGCCTGCCGGTCGGCAAGAAGCACATGGCGGAGATCAGGCGCCGGGTCGGCATCGTCTTCCAGGACCCGGACGACCAGCTGTTCATGCCGACGGTGCGCGAGGACGTGGCGTTCGGTCCGGCGGCGGCGGGGATGCGCGGCCCGGAGCTGGAGGCCCGCGTCCACAAGGCCCTCTCGCAGGTGGGGATGGCGGATTTCGCGGACCGTCCGCCGCACCACCTCTCCTTCGGCCAGCGCAGGCGCGTCGCGGTGGCGACGGTCCTCGCCATGGAGCCGGAGATCCTGGTCCTCGACGAACCCTCGTCCAACCTGGACCCGGCCTCGCGCCGCGAACTGGCCGACATCCTGCGTTCGCTGGACGTCACGGTCCTGATGGTCACCCACGACCTGCCGTACGCACTCGAACTCTGCCCCCGCGCCCTGATCCTGAGCGAGGGCGTGATCGCGGCGGACGGGCCGACGGGGGAACTCCTCGGCAACGAGGACCTGATGGCCGCACACCGGCTTGAGCTGCCTTTCGGCTTCGATCCGAAGACCGTCAAGGCGAACCAGTAGGGAATCCTTGGCTGTGAGCGGCTGTTGGTTCTGTCATGGACGTTGATGTGCACGGGACAGTCGCCGAGGGATACGAACCGGTCCGGGACGCCTTCGTACGGAACTTCACCGATCTCGGCGAGCGCGGAGCGGCCGTCACCGTGTACCGGGACGGACGCCCGGTCGTCGACCTGTGGGGTGGCACGAAGTCCGTGGACGGGGGCGGGGACTGGGAGCACGGGACGGCTCAGGTGGTGCGCTCGGCCACCAAGGGCGTGGCCGCCACCGCCCTGCTCCTCCTGCACCAGCGCGGCGAGTTGGACCTGGACGCACCCGTCGGTTCCTACTGGCCGGAGTTCAAGGCGCGGGGCAAGGAGCGGGTACTGGTCCGGCACGTGCTCGCGCATCGCGCGGGGGTGCCGGCCCTCGACCGTCCGCTGACGCCGTCGGAGGCGCTCGACCCGGATCTCGGCGCGGCGGTGGTCGCCGCCCAGGCCCCGTTCTGGGAGCCCGGCGAGGAGCACGGGTACCACGCGCACACGTACAGCTGGCTCACCGGCGAGCTGGTGCGGCGGGTGACGGGGCGGTCCATCGGGGAGTTCGTCGCCTCGGAGATCGCCGGGCCGCTCGGCCTCGACCTGTGGATCGGCCTTCCGGAGGCGGAAGCGGGCCGGGCCGGGCGCCTCGGCCGGATCGAGGACCCCGCTCCCGCCGGGGGCCTGAGGGTGCGGCCCAAGCGGGCCGTGGCGGAGGCCTACGCGGACCCCGCCTCGCTCACCCAGCGGGCGTTCGGCGCGATCACCCCGGCGCCGGACGAGAACGACCCGGCGTACCGGGCGGCCGTCCTGCCCGCGTCCAACGGCGTCGCCACGGCGGGCGCTCTGGCCCGCTTCTACGCCTCGCTGATCGGTGAAGTGGACGGCGCTACACGGTTGTTCACGCCGTCCACGGTCGCGCCGGCCCGCGCGGAGGCGGCCTCGGGGCCCGACCGCGTCCTGGTCGTGAACACCCGCTTCGGCCTCGGCTACATGCTGCACGGCGGGGCTTCGCCCCTGCTGGGCCCCGGCTCGTTCGGGCACCCCGGCCGGGGCGGGGCACTCGGCTTCGCCGATCCGGAGTCGGGGGTGGGGTTCGGGTACGTGACCAACGGGATGGCGAAGGGCGTCACGGCGGACCCGCGGGCGCAGGCGCTGGTGCGGGCGGTGCGGGGGCTGGTGTGAAGGGCGGGGCAGAGGAAAGCCCCGCAGGGCCCGCGTGCCCTACCCCGCGTGCAGCATCAACCCGATTCCCGCCACCATCAGGCCCGCCGCCACCAGCCTCGGCGCCCCGAACTTCTCCTTGAAGAAGATCGCGCCTATCGCCGCGCCCACGATGATCGAGGACTCCCGGAGTGCCGAGATGGGCGCGAGGTCCGCCTTGGTCTGGGCCCACAGGACCAGGCCGTACGCGGCCACCGACAGGGCCGCGCCCAGAAGGCCCACCCCTGCGAACGGGCGCAGCCTGCCGACCAGTTCGCCGCGCCAGCGGTACGCCGCGTACACCGGGATCGCCAGGCCCTCCATGATCATCAGCCACGCGATGTAGCCCATCGAGGTTCCGGAGGCGCGGACGCCAAGGCCGTCCACCACCGTGTACGCCGCGATCGAGACGCCCGTCGCGAGCGCCGCGCCGATCGCCGCCCAGTCGGGGCGCCGCCCCGAACCCCGTATGCCCCAGAGGGCCAGGCCCGTCAGGCCCGCGCAGGAGACCGCGACGCCCGCCGCCTGCCAGCTGTCGGGCACCTCGCCGGCGAAGACCGCCGCGAGGACCGTCACCACCAGCGGCGCCGTGCCGCGCGCGATCGGGTAGGCCTGGCCGAAGTCGCCGAGCTTGAACGACTTCATGAGCAGGGCGTAGTAGCCGACGTGGATCGCCGCGGAGACGATCAGGTAGGGCCAGGCGCCTGCCGCGGGTATCGCCGCGAACGGGGCGATGAGCAGACCGATCAGCAGGCCGCCGCCCGAGATGAGGGTGAAGCCGACCAGCTTGTCGGTGATGTGGTGCGCGATCGCGTTCCAGCTCGCGTGCGTCACGGCGGCCAGCAGGACCGCCGCCGCCACCAGCGGCGTCACTTGGCGAGCTCGCGCACGTCCACCAGGGTGCCGTTCGCGTGGTCGACCAGATCCCGGGGCGCCATGGGGAAGACGGCGTACGGAGTGCCCGCCGCCGCCCACACCACGTCGTGGCCGAGCAGCGAGCGGTCCGCCAGGACGCGTGTCCTGGTCACGTGACCGAAGGGCGGTACGCCGCCGATCGCGTACCCGGTGGTCTCCCGGACGACGTCCGCCTTCGCGCGCGTCACCTTCTGCGCGCCCAGTTCCCGCCGTACGAGCTCCAGATCGACCCGCGACGCGCCGTCCATCAGGACCAGGACAGGAACCCCGTCCGCAGCGAAGATCAGCGACTTGCAGATCTGGCTGAGCTCGCAGCCGATGGCCGCCGCGGCCTCCTGCGCGGTGCGCGTCGCCTCCGGGAAGCGGCGGACCTCGCCGACCAGCCCGGCGAGACCGAGATCGCCCAGAGCCGCGGCGAAACGGGGGTGGGCTGCGGAGGAGGCGGGAGAGGGGGAAGCGGGTGAAGCGGGGGAATCTGTAGCGCTCATGCCCGGCACGCTAGCGGTCCGTGTACCGGGCACGCGACCGTGTATCCGTATACCGGACGGACGGCCCCGCCGTGCGGGACGGCGGCTCCTTGTCGGTGGCTATCTGCCCGCGGCCATGTGTCCGCGGCTACTGGTCCGCGGCTACTTGTCCGCCAGGAACATCGCCCGCACCAGCGGCCCCGCCGAGTCCCCGCCGTGCCCGCCCTCCTGCACCACCGCACCCGCGGCGAGATCACCGCGGTACGCCGTGAACCAGCCGTTGGGCTTCTTCTGGCCGTCGACCTCCGCGGAGCCCGTCTTCGCGCCCATGTCGGAGCCGAGCCCGGACATGGGCTCCACCGCGGTCCCCGCGACCGCGGTGTAGTGCATCAGCTCCCGCAGCGCCGAGGCCGTCGCGCCCGACATCTTGCGGGGAGCCGTCGCCAGCGTGCGCTTGTCGACGTCCGGCGAGACCAGATACGGCTGCTTGAACGTGCCCGACTTCACCGTGGCCGCCACCGACGCCATGTTCAGCGGGTTCATCCGCACCCCGCCCTGCCCGATCAGCGAGGCCCCCATCTGCGCGTCGCTCTGCACGGGGATCGCGCCGTCGAAGGTGGGGGCGCCGATCGACCAGTTGTCGCGGCCGAGGCCGAAGACCTCCTGCGCCTGCTTGGTCAGGGAGTCGTTCTCGAGCTTCTTGGCCTGGCTGATGAAGGCCGTGTTGCAGGACCGGGCGAAGCTCGCGCGGAACGTGCCGTCCTTGATCTGGAACTTGTCGTCGTTCTGGAACTTCCACCCGCCGTACGTCACGTACTTCGGGCAAGGATGCTTTTTGTCGACCCCCGCGAGCTTCTTCTCCAGGAGCAGCGACGACGTGATGACCTTCATCGTCGAACCGGGGGCCAGCGACCCCTGGAAGGCGGTGTTGAAGCCGCCGGGGTTGGAGTTGGCCGCCGCCAGGATCTCGCCCGTGCTCGGCTTCACCAGGACCACCGAAGCCTGCTTGCGCTTGCCCGTCTCCTTCTCCGCCGCCGCCTGGAGCGTGGCGTCGAAGGTCGTCTTCAGGGTGCCGGGGGTGCCGGGCGAGAGCGTGAGCAGCGTCTTGTCGGGCGTGGCCTCGGCGTCGTCCTTCGTCGTCTTCGACTTCTCGGCGTCCTTCGCGCTGTCCCCCCGCACGACGCGCAGCTCCACGCCCGCCTTGCCGCCGGCCTTGTCGCCGAACTTCTCGCGCATGCTGTCAAGGACCGTGCCGAGCGAGGGGTACTTCGCCTTGGTCAGCTCGCCGCCGTCGCGGTCGACCGCCTTGATGGGCGGGTCTCCCGCCTCGCCGGTGACCAGGCGGTCGCCGTCCTTCAGGTCCGGGTGGACGACGGAGGGCTGCCAGCCGACCAGCGTCTTGCCGTCGGCCTTTCTTCGCACGACGGTGAGCTCGGACTCGTACGCGAACGGCTTGCTCTGTCCCTCGTACGAGACCGTGGAGGTGACCGAGAACGGCACCTTCGCGCCCGTCCGCTTGCCCGGCGCCAGCTTCACCTCGGTCAGGTGCGCGTCCTTGGCGTACGCGGTGAGGGCGGTCTTCGCCGCCGCCCGGTCGTCCGTGAGCGCCGCGGCCCCTGCCGCGTCGCCCTTCTCCCACGCCGCGAGGAAGCCCTTGGTGGTGGCACGGATCTCGGTGGCCGTCGGCGGGCCCGAGGCCACCTGCTTCTCGTCGACCGTCCCGTCGCCGTCGCCGGACGAGCCGCCGATCAGGCTGTACGCGGCGATGCCCACACCGCACACGACCACGGCGGCAGCACCGCCGAGCACACCGGGATGCACCTTGCCGCGCTTCGCACCGGAAGCACCGGGTGTACCCGGCACGCCCGGTCCGCCGGACGCCACCCCCGCGCCCGTGATGCTCTTGAAGCCCTTGCGCTCGCTGGCGCGCCCTCGCTTACCCACTGACCCTCCGCAGATCCCAGATCACAGAGCCCCCAAGCTCCGCACCGGAAGGCTCACACTAGGGGGCTTTCATGAAGCCCCCGACCACATGCCTCAACTGCCTGCGGCAAGCACCGCCGCCACGATAGGGCCGGCGGTGTCGCCGCCGTGGCCGCCCTCCTGGGCCACCGCCGCCGCTGCCACGTCCTCCCGGTAGCCCGTGAACCAGCTGTTCGGCTTCTCCTGGCCCGTGACTTCCGCCGAGCCGGTCTTCGCGCCGATGCTGCCGCTGAGCCCGGACATGGCAGCTGCGCCGGTGCCGCTGACCGCCGTACGGTTCATCATCTGACGCAGCTGCTGGACGGTGGCCGCGGGCAGGCCGCGCGCCTGCGCCAGCTCACGGTCGTCCAGGCCCCGGGCCACGATGACCGGCTGCCGGAAAGCTCCCGTCATCGCGGTCGCCGTGACGGACGCCATGTTGAGCGGGTTCATCTGGACCTGGCCCTGGCCGATGACGTTCATCGCGCGGTCGGGGCCGGGGGACGCCGGGACCGAGCCGTCGGTCGTGGTGACGCCCACCTTCCAGTCGAGCCCGAGGCCGAACCCCTGCTGGGCCTCCTCGGTGAGCGACTCGTCCGAGATGCCGTCCTCGTCGACCAGCTTCACGAAAGCGGTGTTGCAGGAGCGGGCGAAGCTTTCGGAAAGGGTCGCGCCCTCGTTCGGCGCCATCCCCTTGAGATTGCTGACCTGCCGGCCCTGCCAGACAGCGGTGTTCGGGCAGGGCGCAGGACCGCTCGCCTTCGTGACGCCCTTGTCGATGAGCATCGCCGCCGAGACGATCTTCATCGTGGAACCGGGGGCCAGCTTGCCCTCGAACGCCGCGTTGAACGCGTCCTCGCGGTGGTTGGCGACCGCGAGGACCTCGCCGGAGCTCGGCTGCACGGCGACCACGGACGACTCCGGGTGCTGCGCCACCGCCTGCTCGGCGGCCCGCTGGGCGGGCGCGCTCAGGGTCGTCTTGAGCTGCCCCGCCTTGCCCTTGGCGAGCGTGAGGAGTGTCTCGCTGCCCGCGTTCTCGTCCGCGTGCCGGACGTAGAGCTCGATGCCGGGGGTGCCGCCCGTCTGATCGCCGTACTTCGCCCGCAGCTGGTCGAGGACCGGGCCGAGCGACGGATAGGCCTTCCTGTCCAGTACCCGGCCGTGCCGGTCGACGGCCTTCACGGGCGGCGCCGCGGCCTCGCCGGTCTCCAGGGTGTCGTCCCGCTCCAGGTCCGGGTGGACGACCGAGGGCTGCCAGTCGACGAGCGCGCGGCCGGTCGTCTTGCCGCGGACGACGGTCAGTTCGGAGTCGTAAGCGAACGGCTTGGTCTTCCCCTTGTACGACACCGTGGCCTCGACGGAGAACGGCACGACCGCCCCGGTGGCCTTGCCCGGCGTCAGCTTCACCTTCGTCAGGTGGGCGTCCTCGCGATAGCCGGTCAGGAGCGCCGACGCCGCTTCCGCGTTGTTCGTGTAGTACGAGGCCTGCTTGGCGTCCCCCTTCGCCCACGCGGCGAAGAATTTCTCCGTGGTCTCGCCTATCTCGCCGCTCGTCGGCGGCCCCGCCTTCACCGTCTTGGGCCCCACACCGGGCGAACCCCCGCCCCCGGTCACTCCGTTCACCAAGTTGTACGCGCCATATCCGGCGCCCCCCACCATGACGGCGAATACCCCGCCGACCAGCGTGACCTTTACCCCTTTACGCATGTCGCGTTCCCCTCCCCAGGAGCCTTCCCGAATGAATTCGGGAAGGTCGCACGTCCCGAACCCTAAGGGGAGCAAGTGACGGAAGAGAGGGCTGTTATGCGTCCGGTACAGGCAAATGTCTAGACCCATGTGTCGAGCAGCATGCGGGCCCGCCAGGAATCGATGGGAATGGCCTGACCTGTGTAGATCGGCCAGAACCAGACGAAGTTCCAGATGATCAGGAGCACCAGGACGCCCGATGCCGCGGCCCCCACGACCCGGCGCCGCTCGGTGGACCCCGGCGGCCCCAGGATCGCGCCGACCATCATCGCCACGGCCAGGCACAGGAACGGCACGAAGACGACCGCGTAGAAGAAGAAGATCGTCCGCTCCTGGTACATGAACCACGGCAGATAACCCGCCGCGATCCCGCACACGATGGCGCCCGCCCGCCAGTCCCTGCGGAACACCCACCGCCACAGCACGTAGAGCAGCGCGAACGCCCCCGCCCACCACAGCATCGGAGTGCCCAGCGCAAGGACCTCGCGGGCGCACTTCTCGGCGGTTCCCGAGGGACAGCCGTCCTTGCCGGGCAGCGGCGACTCGTAGAAGTACGAGACGGGGCGGCCGTCGACGATCCAGCTCCACGGGTTCGACTGGTAGGTGTGCGGCGAGGAGAGCCCCACGTGGAAGTCGTACACCGCGTGTTCGTAGTGCCACAGGCTGCGCAGCCAGTCCGGCAGGAGCGTCCAGGAGCCGCCCTTGCCGTCCGTCGCCGCCCAGTCGCGGTAGTAGCCGCCCGTGCCGTCCGTCGGGGAGAGGATCCAGCCGAGCCACGACAGGACGTACGTGCCGATCGCCACCGGCACCGTCGAGACGAACGCCGGGAACACGTCCCGCTTGAGGACCGTGCGGTAGGGGTGCGCGGCGCCGGCGACCCGGCGGCTGCCCACGTCCCACAGGACGGTCATCAAGCAGAAGAAGACCATGATGTACAGGCCGTTCCACTTGGTCCCGAACGCCAGACCCAGGCAGAGACCGGCCGCCCAGCGCCAGGGCCGCCGGCCCAGGCGCAGTGTCCCGGCGACGTACGCGTCGGCGCGGACGATTCCGTCCTCGTCCGTCGGCAGCGCCGCCGAGAGCTTCGCCCGCGCCTTGTCCCGGTCGATGAGGAAGCAGCCGAACGCGGCGAGCACGAAGAACATCAGGACCTGGTCGAGCAGCGCGGTGCGGCTCATCACGAAGTGCAGCCCGTCCACCGCGAGCAGCCCGCCCGCCAGGCACCCCAGGAACGTGGAGCGGAAGAGCCGCCGCCCGATCCGGCACAGCATCAGCACCGAGAGCGTGCCGAGCAGCGCCGTCATGAAGCGCCAGCCGAACGGATCGAAACCGAAGATCCACTCGCCGATGCCGATGATGTACTTGCCGACCGGCGGATGCACGACGTACGCGGCGTCCGTCGGGATCGTGACGCCCGAGCCCTGCTGGAGGACGGTGTCGTTGACCTTGTCCGGCCAGTTGACCTCGAAGCCCCGGTGGATCAGCGCCCAGGCGTCCTTGGCGTAGTACGTCTCGTCGAATATCACGGCCTTCGGGCTGCCGAGATTCCAGAACCGGGTCAGCCCCGCGACGAGCGTGATCAGCAGGGGGCCGATCCAGCCCGACCACCGGAGGAGCAGGTCGGCGTAGTGCTTGGGCATGCCGATCGACGCCCACAGCCGCGGGCTCGGTGCGGTGTACGCGGGCACGAGCCGGGCCCGGACGTCGGAGGTGGGCCCGGTGGGCCGCGCCACGTAACCGAAGCGGCGCAGCCTGTGCTGCCACGACGGCTGCTGCTCCTCGGCTGCCTGGCCCTGGCGGGTGTCCGGGGAAGACGCGGTACTGGTCACCGCGCCATCGTAGGGAACCCGACTGTGTGAGTCCCGCTCCCGGCTCCTGAGAGGATGGAACAGTGACAGGAAGCGCAGATTCTCCCGGCAACCGGCCCTCCGGAAACCCGTCCCCCGGAGGCCCCTCGTCGGGAACCCTCGTCCTCGCGGGCACGCCCATCGGCGACGTCGCGGACGCACCGCCGCGCCTCGCCGCCGAGCTGGAGTCGGCCGATGTGGTGGCCGCCGAGGACACCCGGCGGCTGCGCAGGCTGACCCAGGCGCTCGGCGTGCAGGTGGGCGGCCGGGTCGTCTCGTACTTCGAGGGCAACGAGAGCGCGCGCACGCCCGATCTCGTCGAGGCGCTGGCCGGCGGCGCGCGCGTGCTGCTCGTGACCGATGCCGGGATGCCCTCGGTGTCCGACCCCGGCTACCGGCTCGTCGCCGCCGCCGTGGAGAAGGACATCCGGGTGACCGCGGTGCCGGGGCCGTCAGCGGTGCTCACGGCGCTCGCGCTCTCGGGGCTTCCGGTGGACCGCTTCTGCTTCGAGGGCTTTCTGCCCCGCAAGGCCGGCGAGCGGCTCTCGCGGCTTCGCGAGGTGGCCGATGACCGTCGCACTCTCGTCTACTTCGAGGCACCGCACCGGATCGACGACACCCTCGTCGCGATGGCCGAGGCGTTCGGCGAAGAGCGCAGGGCGGCCGTGTGCCGCGAGCTGACCAAGACGTACGAAGAGGTCAAGCGGGGTTCGCTGAAGGAACTCGCCCAGTGGGCGGCCGACGGAGTGCGCGGCGAGATCACCGTCGTCGTCGAGGGCGCACCCGAGAAAAGCCCCGGTGACCCGGGCCCCGAGGAGCTGGTGCGCAGGGTGCGGGTGCGCGAGGAGGCGGGGGAGCGACGCAAGGAGGCGATCGCCGCCGTCGCGGCCGAAGCAGGGCTACCCAAGCGGGACGTGTTCGATGCGGTGGTAGCGGCAAAGAATGCGGCTCAAAGCGCCCCATCGGAGGGCAAAGGACTATCGTGAAAAGCAAAGTGCGGGCCGTTCACCGGGCCTGAAGGCTATGGAAAGGCCAAATCGCCTTCAACTGTCGACAGGTCCGATGCGCTCGCTCCGGGAAAGGCGTCCACTGGTCAAAGGGGACGCACCCGTCCCCACGCTTCCGGCCGGGAGGAAAACCCGGTCCGGCAGCGCTTGTCCAGCGGACAAGAGGAGCTGGCATGAGTGAGATCGCCGACACCGGTCGTCAACACACCACGGCGTCCAGGGCGTCCGACGCGATATCCGCGGCACACCCGGCAAACACCGTTCACGAGTCGTACGCCTTTGCCTGCATGCGCTGCGGGCACGGCTGGGAGCAGTCGTACGAGATCGAGCATCACGTGGACGGCGAGGGCAAGGAATTCGTGATGTACCGGGCGGACGGCCTCCATGTGCCGTCGCCCCTGACCCGGCCGACGTGCCTGAACTGCGGCGGGCATGTCGTACGGATCATGCGGGCCGGGCAGGTTTCGTCGGTGCTCGATCTGATGCAGCGGCATCACGCGCCGCGGGGGGCCACGAAGGCGGAGGACGGGGCGGCGGAACTGCCCGAACCGCGTGAGCCCGGGCGACACCACTGGCATCTGTCGGCGCTGCTGCACCCCTTCCACCACCGCAAGGCGGGCTGACGGCCTCTTCTGCCGTCCCTGCCGGTCGTCCCCTCGGTCGTCCTTTTCGGCGGGCCGATGTCCCTTCGTAGGATCGGGGCATGCCTTCCTCTTCCAAAGACGCCGACGCCAAGAACGCCGCGCCGCCGCTGCCCGAACCCCTTCGGGTGGCGGTCGCCGACTCCCACACCCACCTCGACATGCAGTCCGGGACGGTGGACGAGGGGCTCGCCAAGGCGGCGTCCGTGGGCGTGACGACGGTCGTGCAGGTGGGCTGTGACGTCGCGGGCTCGCGCTGGGCCGCGCAGACGGCCGCCGCGTACGGGAGCGTGCACGCCACCGTCGCCCTGCATCCCAACGAGGCGCCGCGCATCGTGCACGGCGACCCCGACGGCTGGTCCCGGCAGGGGGCGCGCGAGGGGGGCGGCGAGGGGGCGCTCGACGCGGCGCTCGCCGAGATCGACGCGCTTGCCGCGCTCGACCAGGTCAAGGGCGTGGGCGAGACCGGGCTCGACTACTTCCGCACCGGTCCGGAGGGCAAGGCCGCCCAGGAGCGGTCCTTCCGCGCCCACATCGAGATCGCCAAGCGGCACGGCAAGGCCCTGGTCATCCACGATCGCGAGGCGCACGAAGACGTGCTGCGGGTCCTGAAGGAGGAGGGGGCTCCGGAGCGCACCGTCTTCCACTGCTACTCGGGCGACGCGGCGATGGCCCAAGTGTGCGCGGAGAACGGGTACTTCATGTCCTTCGCGGGCAACATGACCTTCAAGAACGCGCAGGGACTGCGTGACGCGCTGGCCGTGGCACCCCTCGAATTGGTGCTCGTGGAGACCGACGCGCCCTTCCTCACGCCCGCTCCCTACCGCGGACGGCCTAACGCGCCGTATCTCATTCCGGTCACATTGCGGGCCATGGCCGAGGTGCGCGGCATCGGAGAGGACGCCATGGCCGAGGCGATCTCGGTCAATACGGCGCGTGCCTTTGATTACTGACGGATAACGCCGGGGGCCCTGCGGTTCAGGGCCACGCCGCGACACTGCGTAGTCGTGCTGCTTTGGAGAGTGACGGTCGCTCCGCTAGGTTCTGGTCGCCTCGCTCGATCCGGACCAGACCGGAACCAGGACAGTACGAGAACGCTGGAGCGTCGTCGTGAGTCATGCGCCGCAGTACGAGACGCCCTATGGGGTCGGCACGGCCTATGAGCCGGAACCGGAACCAGGGACGGGCCGGGTGCCGGAGTATGTGCCGGTGCCGGAGCGGGACACCGAGCCGGCCTTCCGGGCCGACTTTCCCCGGCAGTCCGCCGGGCCCGTCTTGGAAGGCGGGCGGGCCGAGGCGCGGCGGGCCGCCCGGCGCAGGAAGACCAAGCCCAAGCCGCGGTCGGGTGCGCGGTCCAGGGAGGCCGCCGAGCGTGTTTCCGAGCGGCCCGAGGCCTTGCGGCGGCTGCTGCCCCAGGCCCTGGTCGTCGCGTTCCTCGCGGGCGGCACCTCCGCGTTCGTCGCCGACGACAAGGCCGTGCAGCTGACGGTCGACGGGCAGTCGCGCACGCTGCACACCTTCGCGGACGACGTGGGCGAGCTCCTGGAGGACGAGGGCGTGGACTTCGGGGCGCACGACATCGTGGCGCCCGGCGCGAGCGCGGCCCTGGCCAGCGGCGACGAGATTGCCGTCCGTTACGGGCGGCCGGTCAAGCTCACCCTCGACGGGCAGCGGCGCGAGGTGTGGACGACGGCGCGCACGGTGGACGGCGCGCTGCGGCAGCTCGGGGTGCGGGCCGAGGGCGCCTATCTGTCGGCCTCGCGGAGCAGGCGGATCGAGCGGGCCGGCCTCGACCTGGACGTACGGACCGAGCGCACCGTGACGATCATGGCGGACGGGCGTGAGCGGACCATCCGTACGAACGCGGCGACGGTGGGGGAGGCGGTCGAGGAGTCGGGGGTCAGCCTGAACGGCCAGGACACCACATCCGTTCCGCCCGAGAGCTTCCCCCGCGACGGCCAGACGGTGACCGTCATGCGGATCTCCGGGCACAAGGAGGTGCGGGACGAGCCGATCCCGTTCGACGTGCGGCGGAGCGACGATCCGTCGCTGTTCGCCGGTACGGAGGTCGTCGAGCGGCAGGGCCACCAGGGCACCCGGCGGGTCACGTACGCGCTGCGCACGGTCAACGGCGTCAAGCAGAAGCCGCGGCGGCTGCGCGCGGAGGTCGTGCGGCAGCCGCAGACGCAGATCGTGAAGGTCGGCACGAAGCAGCGGCCGGATTCGGTCGCCGGGGCGGAGGGCCTGAACTGGGGTTCGCTGGCGCACTGCGAATCGGGCGGCCGTCCGGGCGCGGTGGACGCGTCGGGGACGTACGGGGGCCTGTACCAGTTCGACACCCAGACCTGGCAGAGCCTGGGCGGCTCCGGCCGCCCCCAGAACGCCTCCGCGGACGAACAGACGTTCCGCGCGAAGAAGCTGTACGTACAGCGGGGGGCGAGTCCGTGGCCACACTGCGGGGGGCGGTTGTAGGGGGCCGGGCCACGTAACCTGGTGCGGTGAGTAACAGTGAGCCCGGTGCTCTTCTAGGTGCCGCCGACATCCGCGAGCTGGCCGCAGCGCTCGGCGTACGCCCGACCAAGCAGCGCGGCCAGAATTTCGTCATCGACGCCAACACCGTCCGCCGTATCGTCCGCACCGCGGAAGTCGGCCCGAAGGACGTGGTCGTCGAGGTCGGGCCGGGGCTCGGCTCACTGACCCTGGCCCTCCTGGACACCGCGGACAGCGTCGTCGCGGTCGAGATCGACGACACCCTCGCGGCGGCCCTGCCGGCGACCATCGGGGCCAGGCTCCCCGCGAAGGCCGCTTCCTTCGCGCTCGTGCACAGCGACGCCATGCTCGTCACCGAGCTGCCGGGCCCCGCCCCGACCGCGCTGGTCGCCAACCTGCCGTACAACGTCGCCGTGCCGGTCCTGCTGCACATGCTCGACACCTTCCCCACCATCGAGCGCACGCTCGTGATGGTGCAGGCCGAGGTCGCCGACCGCCTCGCCGCCGCGCCGGGCTCGAAGGTGTACGGAGTGCCGTCCGTGAAGGCGAACTGGTACGCCGACGTGAAGCGCGCCGGTTCCATCGGACGCAACGTCTTCTGGCCCGCCCCGAACGTCGACTCGGGCCTCGTCTCGCTCGTACGGCGCGCCGAGCCGGTGAAGACCACCGCGTCGAAGAAGGAAGTCTTCGCCGTCGTCGACGCGGCCTTCGCCCAGCGCCGCAAGACCCTGCGCGCCGCGCTCGCCGGCTGGGCGGGCTCGGCGGCGGCCGCGGAGGCGGCCCTCGTCGCCGCCGGGGTCTCGCCGCAGGCACGCGGCGAGGCGCTGACCGTGGAGGAGTTCGCCCGGATCGCCGAGAACAAGGGAGCCGGCGCGTGAGCCACAGCGTGACCGTACGGGTCCCCGCCAAGGTCAACGTCCAGCTCGCGGTGGGTGCCGCCCGCGCGGACGGTTTCCATGACCTGGCCAACGTCTTCCTCGCCGTCGGGCTCTACGACGAAGTCACCGTGACCCCCGCCGAGCAGCTGCGGGTGACCTGCTCGGGGCCCGACGCCGGGCAGGTACCCCTCGACCGCACGAACCTGGCGGCGCGGGCCGCGGAACTCCTCGCCGCGCGCCACGGACGTACGGACGCCGTGCACATCCACATCGCCAAGGACATCCCCGTCGCGGGCGGCATGGCCGGCGGCAGTGCGGACGGCGCGGGTGCGCTCCTGGCGTGCGATGTCCTGTGGGGGACCCGGGCCTCGCGCGACGAACTCCTCGACATCTGCGCCGAGTTGGGCAGCGACGTGCCGTTCAGCCTGGTCGGCGGCGCGGCCCTGGGCACGGGGCGCGGCGAGAAGCTGGAGATCCTGGAGGTCGGCGGCGACTTCCACTGGGTGTTCGCGGTGGCCGACGGCGGCCTCTCCACGCCCGCGGTCTACCGCGAGTTCGACCGCCTGACCCCCGATGCGCCCGCCCCGCAGGCGTCCCCCGCGCTGCTCGACGCCCTGCGCAAGGGCGACGCCGAGGCGCTCGCGGGTGCCGTCACCAACGACCTCCAGCCCGCGGCCCTCTCGCTGTTCCCCTCGCTCGCCGACACCCTCGCCGCCGGTACGCAGGCGGGCGCCCTGGCCGCGCTGGTCTCCGGCTCCGGGCCGACGACGGCGTTCCTGGCCGCGGACGCCGTATCCGCGCGCCGGGTCGCCGATGCGCTGACGGCCTCCGGCACCTGCCGCACGGCCCGGGTCGCACACTCGCCCGCGCCGGGCGCGACGGTGCTCTAGACGTACGGATACTCAGGCGCCGATCTGAGTACGTACGCGCTGACGCGGGCCCTGCGGCGAGCGCCACCGTACGTACATGGGATCAAGCGTTCGCGAACTGGCCGAGAAGACGCCCACCGGGCGCGACCGGTACATCGACCTGCTGCGGGTCGCCTCGCTCGGCACGGTCGTCGTCGGGCACTGGCTGATGGCGGCGGTGACCGTCGGGGACGACGGCGCCGCCGAGGCCGGCAATCTCCTCGCCGTCGTGCCCGGCCTGCAACCGCTCACCTGGGTGCTCCAGATCATGCCGGTATTCTTCTTCGTCGGCGGCTTCTCGCACGCCCTGTCGTACCGCTCCCTCAGCAGGAAGGCCCCCGGCGGCTCCGTCTACTCGGAGTTCCTGCGGGCGCGCCTCCAGCGGCTGCTCCGGCCCACGATGATATTCATCGGGGTGTGGGGAGCGGCGGCCCTCCTTGTCCAACTGCTCGGCCGCGGCGGGGCGTTGCTGGACGTGACGCTCCGGCTCGTCGCCCAGCCGCTGTGGTTCATCGGCATCTACCTGGCGATGGTGGCGTTCACGCCGCCGCTGCTGCGGCTGCACGAGCGCTACGGGTGGGGCGCCTTCGGCGGTCTCGTCCTGGCCGCGGGGGCGGTGGACACGGCGCGCTTCGCCTTCGAAGTGCCGTACGTCGAGTTCCTGAACTTCGCCTTCGTGTGGCTCGCCGTGCATCAGCTCGGCTTCCTGCGGGCGGACGGCAGGCTGCGGGCGCACGGCTTCCCCCTGCCCGCGGTCATGGCGGCGGCGGGGCTCGCGGGCGCCGCGGCCCTGGTGGCCCTCGGCCCCTATCCGCTCTCGATGGTCGGCATGCCCGGCGAGCGCGTCTCGAACATGGCCCCGCCCACCTTCGCCCTGCTCTGCCACGGAATGTGGCTGGTGGGAGCGGTGGAGCTGCTGCGGGGGCCCGCCGTGCGGTGGCTGGCGCGACCCCGGGTGTGGCGGGGCGTGGTGGCGGCGAACGGGGTCTCGATGACGGCGTTCCTGTGGCACCTGACGGCGATGCTCGGGGTGTACGGGACGCTGATCGCCGCCGACGTACCGCTGCCGGAGCCCGCTTCGGCGGCGTGGTGGGCGCAGGTCCCGCCGCGGATGGCGGCCGCGGCGCTGCTCACCGCGCTGCTCGTGGCCGCCTTCCGCCGCTTCGAACGTCCCTCGCAGGCGAAGGAATTGCTCGCCGAGCCGGGCCCCGTCTCGGGACCCGCCGCCGCGCTCGGCGTCGCCCTGTGCCTGTTCGGGGTGCTCGGCCTCTCCATGGTCGGCTTCGGCGGGCTGCTCGAAGGGCGTACGGCGACGGTGGTGGCCGTGCACATGACGGCGCCGGTGGCGGTGGGGATGGCCCTGGCGGGGTGGCTGCTCGTGGAGCGGGCGGGGCGGCGCTCCGCGGGCTGATCGGCTCCGCTACGGCCGCCGGGCCGGTTGTCGTCGCCTCCGACTACGCTGGAGGTCGATCGATCCCCTTCCCTGGAGCGTTAATGGCCGTCAACCTGGTCAATGTCGAGGCAGTCAGCAAGGTGTACGGCACCCGTGCCCTGCTCGACGGTGTCTCCCTCGGCGTGTCCGAGGGAGACCGGATCGGCGTCGTGGGGCGCAACGGCGACGGCAAGACGACCCTCATCCGGATGCTCGCCAAGCTGGAGGAGGCCGACTCCGGGCGGGTCACGCACAACGGCGGTCTCGTGCTCGGCGTGCTGACCCAGCACGACTCCCTCGACCCGGCGGCGACCGTGCGGCACGAGGTCATCGGTGACCTCGCCGATCACGAGTGGGCGGGCAACGCCAAGATCCGCGACGTGCTCACCGGCCTGTTCGGCGGGCTCGACATGCCGGGCTTCCCGCAGGGGCTCGACACCGTCATCGGGCCGCTCTCCGGCGGTGAGCGCCGCCGTATCGCGCTCGCGAAGCTGCTCATCGGCGAGCCCGACCTGATCGTGCTCGACGAGCCGACCAACCACCTGGACGTCGAGGGCATCGCCTGGCTCGCCGAGCACCTGCGCACCCGGCGCTCTGCGCTCGTCTGCGTCACGCACGACCGCTGGTTCCTCGACCAGGTGTGCACGCGCATGTGGGACGTACAGGCAGGTGCCGTCTTCGAGTACGAGGGCGGGTATTCCGACTACGTCTTCGCGCGTGCCGAGCGCGAGCGCATCGCGGCCACCGAGGAGACCAAGCGCAAGAACCTGATGCGCAAGGAGCTCGCCTGGCTGCGGCGCGGCGCCCCCGCCCGCACCAGCAAGCCGCGGTACCGCATCGAGGCCGCGAACGAACTCATCGCCGACGAGCCGCCGCCCCGCGACACCAGCGAGCTGATGAAGTTCGCGACGACCCGGCTCGGCAAGACCGTCTTCGATCTGGAGGACGTGACCGTCCAGGCCGGGCCCAAGGTCCTCCTCAAGCATCTGACCTGGCAGCTGGGCCCCGGCGACCGCATCGGCCTGGTGGGCGTCAACGGCGCGGGCAAGACCTCGCTGCTGCGGGCGATGGCGCAGGCGCAGCGCTCGGACGGCGACGTGCAGCCCGAGGCGGGGCGCGTGGTGGTCGGCAAGACCGTCAAGCTCGCCTATCTCTCGCAGGAAGTGGCCGAACTCTCCCCGACGCTGCGGGTGTTGCAGGCCGTGCAGCAGGTGCGCGAGCGGGTGGACCTCGGCAAGGGCCGGGAGATGACCGCGGGCCAGCTCTGCGAGACGTTCGGCTTCAACAAGGAGAAGCAGTGGACGCCCGTCGGCGATCTCTCCGGCGGCGAGCGGCGGCGGCTCCAGCTCCTGCGGCTCCTCATGGACGAGCCGAACGTCCTCTTCCTCGACGAGCCGACGAACGACCTCGACATCGAGACGCTGACGCAGCTCGAAGACGTCCTCGACGGCTGGCCCGGCTCGATGGTCGTGATCTCCCACGACCGGTTCTTCCTGGAGCGCACCACCGACAAGGTCTTCGCGCTGCTCGGCGACGCCACGATGCGGATGCTGCCGCGCGGCATCGACGAGTATCTGGAGCGGCGCAAGCGGATGGAGGCCGCGGGCGCCCCGGCGGCCCCCCTCGCCGAGTCCGCCGCGCCGGCCGCCGCACCGCAGAAGCCGGCGGTCTCCTCCGCCGACGCCCGCGCCGCGAAGAAGGAACTCCAGAAGATCGAGCGGCAGCTGGACAAGATGTCGACGAAGGAAACGTGGCTCCACGCCCAAATCGCCGATAACGCCACCGACTTCGAAAAGGTGGCCAAACTGGACGCCGAGCTGCGCGAACTCGTGAGCGAGCGGGACGAGTTGGAGATGCGCTGGCTGGAGCTTGCGGAGAGCGCGTAGAGGTCTCGTAACGGACACATCACGGGCCGGTCCTCCCTTGGGAACAGGGGACGGACCGGTCAGTTGTGCTAGGCGGACAGGGTGATAGAAAGGTCCGCCTGAGCACCACTTGGCGTGCCGAAAATCAGTGAAGGGGGAAGCGCTGATGTCTCAGCCGCCCAACCAGCCGCCGTCCGGCGGTTTCGGAGCTCCGCAGGATCCGCAGCAGGGAGCGCCGCAGCCACCGGGCCAGCCGCCGCAGCCGCCGGCCCAACCGCCGCAGGCCCCGGCCCAGCCGCCGCAGGCTCCGCAGACCCCGCCGTCCGGGGCCCCGCAGACTCCGCCCGCGCCGCAGCCGGGTTACGGATACCCGCAGACTCCGCCCGCAACCCAGCCGGGTTACGGCTACCCGCAGTCCGGACCGTACAACCAGCCCGGGCCGTACAACCAGCCCACCCAGCCCGGTCAGCCGGCCCCCTACGGCCAGCCCACGCAGCCGGGCCCTTACGCCGCCCAGCCGCAGTACGGCTATCCGCAGCAGCAGTACCCCGGCGGCCCCGGCGCGCCCGGCACCCCGCCCTCCGGCGGTGGCAGCAAGAACCCCTTCAAGGGCAAGCCCGGCCTGATCGTGGCGGCCGTGGCCGCCGCGGCGCTGGTCATCGGCGGTGTGGCCTGGGCGGTCGTCGGCGGTGACGACGACCCCGGCAAGAAGAAGCCCGTCGCCGGAAAGAGCGACGACCCCAAGGCCAGCGGCTCCGCCCCGGTCAATCCGGGCGACGGAGACGGCGACGGCGACAAGGGCGCGGAGGACCTCAACGCGGGCCGCCAGCCCGGCGAGTCGAAGGTGCTCTGGTACAAGGAGGCACCCAAGGTGCCCGGCTCCGGCGCCGACGCCAAGGGCATGTGGATCCACAAGGACATCGCGGTGAAGGCGGCGTTCAAGGAGATCACCGGCTACAAGGTCAAGACGGGCGACCAGGCCTGGCCGACGATCAAGTTCCCGCAGAAGATCTGTGGCACGACCCCGCAGATCTCGAAGGACAACGAGATCGTCGTCGCGTACAAGGACGGCCAGAAGGACGACGCCAAGTGCAACCAGATCCAGGTCGTCGACCTCGATGACGGAAGCAAGGGCTGGGTCAAGCCGGTGAAGGAGGAGGGGCTCTTCGACATGTCCCTCAGCACCGACCTCTCCCTCACGGGTGACACGCTGATGGTCGGCCGCTCCCAGTCCGGCACGGCACTGCGCCTGAGCGACGGCAAGGAGCTCTTCGTCGCCGACAAGAAGGACCCGGGGACCTGCTTCCCCAGCGGCTTCGCCGGCGGCAAGAAGATGCTCGTCGCCTACTCGTGCGGTGCGAGCTCGCCCAGCGAGCACGACGAGTTGCAGCAGATCGACCCGAAGACCGGCGACGCCGTGTGGACGAAGAAGTTCCCCAAGGGCTGGAAGATCGGGCGGATCTACTCCGAGAGCCCGACGATCGTGTACCTCACCAATGAGGACAAGAAGCAGTGGAACATCACCACGCTGAAGCCCAACAGCAGCGACACCCGCTCCGAGGTCGCCGTCGACGAGAAGTTCGCGCCCGAGTGTGACGGCTCGTCGTTCCTCGGCGGCAGCCTCCAGGGCTGCCTGGGCGCGACGACCGACGACAAGAACCTCTATCTGCCGACCGACGCGACGTCCGGCCCCAACGAGGTCGTGGCGATCAGCCTCGCCACCGGCAAGGAGGCCTGGCGCACGAAGTCGCCGGCTGATGAATCGATGCTGCCGATCAAGGTCGACGGCGATGCGCTCATCGGATACGTCAACCCCTCGTACGACTCCGGCGGCCAGGTCGTCTCGATCCCGCTGTCGGGCTCGCACAAGCCGAAGACGCTCCTGAAGAACCCCTCGGGGACCTCGGAGATCGAGAGCGGCTTCTACTCCAAGACGATCGACTACGTGGACGGTCGTTTCTACATCTCCACCACGCGGCTCTCGGGCAGCGCAAAGGGCCAGGAGAAGCTGATGCTGGCCTACGGCAAGTGACTTCTCCGTCGGGCAAGTCGCCCTCTTCGTCGCTCAGTTCAACTCTCGTCCCCAAGGAATCGACGTCATGACCCAGCCGCCCCAGCCGCCCAACGAGCCCCCGCAGGGCGGGTTCGGCGCTCCCCAGGACCCCCCGCCGGGCGGGTTCGGCAAGGCTCCCGAGCCGAACAACCCGTCGTACGGCTACCCGCAGACGCCGCCCCAGACCCCGCCCCAGACGCCGCCGGCCCAGCCGCCGACGCAGCCGGCGGGCCAGCCCCAGGTCGCCCCGCCGCCGCAGACGCCGCCTCCGCCGCCGCAGGGCCAGCCGCAGGGCTACGGATACCCGGGCCAGCCCCAGGGCCAGCCGCAGGGTTACGGCTACCCCGGCCAGCCGACCCAGCCGTACGGCCAGCAGGCCCCGTACGGCCAGCAGCCTCCCTACGGCGCTTACCAGCAGCCGAGCACGATGCCGATGGCCCCGCAGGCCGGTGCGCCCGCGGCGGGCGGCGGCTCGAAGCTCAGCGGCCAGATGAAGATCATCATCGGTGCGGTCGTCGCGATCGCCCTGATCGTCGGCGGCGGTGTCTTCTACGCCTCGACCTCGGGCAAGGACGACACCGAGGCGAGCTCCGAGGGCTCGACCGGCGGCGGCAAGGGCGGCGAGGAGAAGAAGGGCGGCGACGAGCAGGGCCCGAGCGGCCCCGGCTCGGAGAAGGTGCCGACCAACACCAGCGCCACCGTCTCCATGCAGATCCCGCAGCCCGAGGTGCCCAAGGACGACGTCTGGAGCATCAAGGGCTCCTGGCTCACCGATGACGTCTACGCCAAGGCGGGCGTCAACGAGATCGTCGGCTACAACCCCGCCGACGGCAAGGAACTGTGGACCCTGCCGCTCGCGGGCCAGACCTGCGCGGGCTCGCGCGAGGTCACCAAGGACGGCGTCGTCGCGGTCGCCTACGAAGAGGCCAAGCGGACCAAGAAGGGCGACCACCAGACCTGCTCGCAGATCTCCGCGGTCGACCTGAAGGACGGCCGCAAGCTCTGGACGAAGAGCATCGACGAGGGCAGCTCGAAGGCCCGCGTCGAAGAGCTCACCATCAGCGGCAACACCGTCGCGGTCGGTTCCAGCGCAGGCGGCGCCGCCTTCGACATCGCGAACAAGGGCAAGCTCCTGTGGGAGCCCACCGTGGGCGACGAGTGCCAGGACGAGGGCTACGCCGGCGGCGAGCAGCTCGTCGTCGTCCAGAAGTGCGGTGACTACGGCGACGAGAAGCTCAAGATCCAGCTTCTCGACCCCAAGACCGGCGACGACAAGTGGACCTACCCGGTGACGCCGGGCGTCGACAACGCCAAGATCATCTCGACCCGTCCCGTCGTCTTCGGCCAGGACACCCAGGAGATCACCGCGAGCGGCGTCACGGACGCGTTCTCGCTGGACGACAAGGGGAAGCTGCGCGCCAAGATCTCGCTGCCCGACGGCAAGTACGACCACGACTGCGAGGTCAACGTCGTCTACGCCTGCAGCTCGCTGGCCGTCGGCAACGACAAGCTCTACGTCCCGACCCGTCAGCACAAGGGCGGCGGCGACGGCTACAGCCAGACCAACGAGATCATTTCCTTCTCGCTGGCCACCGGCAAGACCACGGGTGACCGCGCCGACGCGGGCGAGAACGGCGAGATGTTCCCGATCCGCATGGACGGCGGCAACATCCTGGCGTACAAGGACGCCGGTTACGACAAGGGCGCCCAGGTCGTCTCCCTCAACGGCAAGACGATGAAGGAGACCAAGCTCCTGGAGACCCCCGCCGCCGAGTCGGTCGGCAGCGCGATCAGCAGCATGGTGCCGAAATCGAACGAGCTTCTTTACGGGAACGGCAGGCTGTATCTCGGCAAGGAGCTGATCAGCAAGCCGTACTCGAAGGACGAGAAGGAGTACACGGCCCTGGGATTTGTCGCCCAGTAACCCGTGTGAACTGCGCGTACGCGCCGACGGCCCCGTTCCCGAAAGGGAGCGGGGCCGTTTCGTTCATCCCGTTCGCCCTTCCGTACGTATGTACTGGCGGGCGCTTTCCGATGGTCGGGATTTCGGCATTCCAGGCCGCTTCTCACCGGTAGGGGGCGCGCGACGTCGAACAAGCGTGTAGCTTCCGGGGCATGAGTGGGTGCGGGGCCGGGGGGCCCTCGATCCGTGGGGGATCCGTGGGTATAACTGGGGGGTTGCTCGATGGGTGTGCGGCTCAT
The DNA here is from genome assembly GCF_050270335.1 of Streptomyces sp. NPDC059900. NCBI lineage: Bacteria > Bacillati > Actinomycetota > Actinomycetes > Kitasatosporales > Streptomycetaceae > Streptomyces > Streptomyces sp. NPDC059900. The sequence continues at coordinate 9,533 of NZ_JBNNJZ010000007.1, read as the reverse complement.
GGTGGTCGACGACCACCGACTGCTCGCCGAGGCGCTCGCCTCGGCCTTGAAACTGCGCGGGCACCGGGTGCTCGCCGCGGCCGCCCCCGCGGCCGGGGCGGCGGAGCTGGTCATCAGCCGGGCCCCCGAGGTCTGCCTGCTCGGCACGGCGACGCCCGCGGAGCCCGGCATGTTCGATCCGGTCGTGAAGATCAAGCGGGAGCGCCCGCAGGTCGCCGTGGTGGTGCTCGGCCCGGTGCCGAGCCCGCGCGGCATCGCCGCGGCCTTCGCCGCCGGGGCCTCCGGCTACGTACGCCATGACGAGCGCATAGAGGGTGTCGAGCGCGCCATCATGAAGGCGCGAGCGGGCGAGGCGGCCGTCGCCCCGCAGTTGCTCCAGGGTGCGTTCAGCGAGCTGCTCAATCCGGCCGCGCAGCCCGACGACGAGGGGCAGCGGCTGCTTCAGATGCTCACGCCGCGCGAGGTCGAGGTCCTGGTGCGGGTCGCGGACGGCGAGGACACCCGGCTGATCGCCGCGGGTATGGGCATAGCGCCCAGCACGGCGCGCACGCACGTGCAGCGCGTCCTGATGAAACTGGGCGTCGGCTCCCGTCTTGAGGCCGCGGCGCTCGCCGCGCGGACGGGGCTGCTCGACCGCGCGGAGCGGCCCGTGGCTGCCTTCGCGAACGACGTGGAGACGCCTGCGGGGCCCGAGTCACCTGCACGGTGAACGCGGGCCCCGCAGGGGGGTGTTACTCGCCTTCCGGGTCCTCGGTGGGCGGCGGGGTGGGCCGCAGCCACAGCCAGCCGAGGAAGAAGAGGCCGAGCGCCAGCATGGCCAGGCCCGTCCACAGGTTGATGTTGATGTCCTCGGCCTTGTTCAGGTCGGCGTCGGACGGGGAGATTCCGGCGATCGTCACGATGATTCCGTAGACGACGAACAGACCGCCGATGATCCGCCGGATGTCGAAGAGGCGAGCCGCCGTGGCGGACTTGCGCTCCAGCTCGGAGACTTCGTTGTGCAGTTCAGACATGTTCTTCCAGACCTCCGATCGGACTCAGAACGAGTAGGGGACGTAGCAGAGCGCGGCGAGCACGATGGCGCCCCAGCCGAGCAGCGCCGGCTTGCGGTACCAGGCGTCGTCGCCCTCGGCGGGCGGCTCCTCCAGGCCCGGTGAGGCCGTTCCGTAGACCAGACCGGCCAGTTCGTTCTCCGGCTTGGGCGCGGTGAAGAGCGTGACCGCGACCATCACCACGGCACCGGCGACGAAGCCGACGATCGCCGAGACGAAGTTGGCGCCCTGGTCGGTCGGGATGTCGATGACGCCCTGCTTGTAGATGTAGAAGTAGTTGATCATCGCGGCGCCGGTGCCCGCGACCAGGCCCCACACGCCGGACTTCATCGAGGCGCGCTTCCAGAACATGCCGATGATGAAGACCACGAACATCGGGACGTTGAAGAAGGAGAACAGCGTCTGGAGGTAGCCCATGATGTTCGAGAACGACGAGGCGATGAAGGCCGTTCCGATGGAGGCGAGGACGCCGATCGCGGTGATCAGGCGGCCGAACTTGAGGTAGTAGCCGTCCTCGCGGTCCTTGACCACGTACTTCGCCCAGATGTCGTACGTGAAGACGGTGTTGAAGGACGACACGTTCGCCGCCATGCCCGCCATGAACGCCGCGAGCAGACCGGTCACCGCGATGCCGAGCACGCCGTTGGGCAGCAACTCCTGCATCAGGTACGGGATCGCGTCGTTGTAGGTGAGGTCCGAGCCCGCCGTGCCGATCTTCGGGACGAGGACGGCGGCGACCAGGCCGGGGATCATCACCAGGAAGACGATGAAGATCTTCGGGAAGGCGGCGATGAGCGGGGTGCGCTGGGCCGCGGAGAGGTTCTTCGCGGACAGGGCGCGCTGCACCTCGGCGAAGTTGGTCGTCCAGTAGCCGAAGGAGAGCACGAAGCCGAGGCCGAGGATGATCGTCAGCCAGTTCGCGCCCAGCGGGTTGGCGTCACCGATGCCGGTGCCGCCCCAGGCGGTCATGAAGTCACCGCCGTGCGACTTCTCCAGGGAGCCGGAGAGACCGTCCCAGCCGCCGACCTTCTTCAGGCCGATGACGCAGATCGGGATGAGGGCCGCCAGGATCACGAAGAACTGGAGGACTTCGTTGTAGATCGCCGAGGAGAGCCCGCCGATCGTGATGTACGCCAGGACGAAGAAGCCGGCGACCACGATCGCCACCCACTGCGGCCAGCCCAGGAGCGCTTCGACGACGATCGACAGGGCGTAGAGGTTCACGCCCGCGATGAGGATCGCGGCGAAGGCGAAGAGCGCCGAGCTGAGCAGGTGCGCCGACTTGTCGAAGCGCTGGAGCAGGTACTCGGGGACCGAGCGGACCTTGCTGCGGTAGTAGAACGGCATCATCACGAGGCCGAGGAAGACCATCGCGGGGATGGCGCCGATCCAGTACCAGTGGACGACCGCGACGCCGTACTGCGCGCCGGTCGCGGCCATGCCCAGGATCTCGGTGGCGCCGAGGTTGGCGGCGACGAACGCGAGACCGGTGACCCAGGCGGGCAGCGAACGGCCCGAGAGGAAGAAGTCGAGGCTGGTCTTCACGGAGCGCCGGGCGGCGAAGCCGATGCCCAGGACGACGGCGAAGTAGATCGCGAGGATCGCGTAGTCGAGGCCGTTGGTGGGCAGCCGAAGCCCCTCGGCCAGGGTCTGTGTGGGGGACTGCATGGGGAACTCGCTTCGTTGCGCGAACTGATCAGACCGGAACCTACGCTTCTCGCTTCAATAACTGAAGACTTCTTTTGGTGTTCTTTGTTTGATTGTGATCGAGCCGGTTCCCGCACGTGTCGTGTCACGCGTCCTGACGCGCCTCGCGCACGGCATTGACGATGCTGTTGCCTTGTGGTTTGTTATGTTCGGTTATGTTGGGTGTGGGTGTTGGTGAGGAGCCCCGGACGTGAAGAAGACCTCGACCCGTCTCGCAGACGGTCGTGAGCTCATCTACTACGACTCGCGCGACGACGCCGTGCGCGACGCCGTCGACCGAAGGCCCCTCGATCCCATCTCCACCACCTCGGAGATCCGCCGGGACCCGCTCCTGGGCGACGCGGTGGCCATCGCCTCGCACCGCCAGGGCCGCACCTACCACCCGCCGGCCGACGAGTGCCCCCTGTGCCCCTCCGCGGGCGAGCGGCTGAGCGAGGTCCCCGACTCCTCGTACGACGTGGTGGTCTTCGAGAACCGCTTCCCCTCGCTGGCCGGGGACGCCGGGCGGTGCGAGGTCGTCTGCTTCACCTCCGACCACGACGCGTCCTTCGCCGACCTCACCGAGGATCAGGCCGGACTGGTGCTCGACGCGTGGACGGACAGGACGGCCGAGCTCTCGCACCTGCCCTCCGTCGAGCAGGTGTTCTGCTTCGAGAACCGCGGCGCCGAGATCGGCGTGACCCTGGGCCACCCGCACGGCCAGATCTACGCCTACCCCTTCGTCACCCCGCGTACGTCCCTGATGCTCAGGTCGCTCGCCGCGCACAAGGAGGCGACGGGCCGCAATCTCTTCGACGACGTCGTGGCGGAGGAGTCGGCGGGCGAGCGCGTGGTCCTGGAGGCCGAGCACTGGGTGGCCTTCGTCCCCTACTCCGCGCACTGGCCCTACGAGGTGCACCTCTACCCCAAGCGCCGCGTCGCGGACCTGCTCGGGCTCGACGAAGCGGCACGCACAGAATTCCCCAAGGTCTATCTGGAACTGTTGAGGCGCTTCGACCGGATCTTCGGTGACGGTGGAACCGGGGGCGAGCCGCTCACGCCGTACATCGCGGCGTGGCACCAGGCTCCCTTCGGCGCGCTCGACGAGCACGAAGGGGTCAATCGGGACGACTACGCGCTCCACCTCGAGCTTTTCACCATTCGCCGCACTTCGGGCAAGCTGAAGTTCCTCGCGGGTTCCGAATCCGGCATGAGTGTGTTCATCAACGACGTGCCGCCGGAAGCCGCGGCCCAGCGACTGCGAGAGGTAGCGAGTTCATGAGCCGTAAATACCTGGTCACCGGCGGGGCGGGCTATGTGGGAAGCGTGGTGGCCCAGCATCTGATCGAGGCCGGGCACGAGGTGACGGTCCTCGACAACCTCTCCACCGGGTTCCGCGAGGGCGTCCCGGCCGGCGCCGCGTTCATCGAGGGCGACATCCGCGATGCCGCCAAGTGGCTGGACTCCTCCTACGACGCCGTGTTGCATTTCGCCGCCTTCTCGCAGGTCGGCGAGTCCGTCGTGAAGCCCGAGAAGTACTGGGACAACAACGTCGGCGGCACGATGGCGCTGCTCGGCGCGATGCGCGACGCCGACGTGCGCAAGCTCGTCTTCTCCTCCACGGCGGCGACGTACGGCGAGCCGGTCAGCAGCCCCATCACCGAGACCGACCCCACCGCCCCGACCTCTCCGTACGGCGCCTCCAAGCTCGCCGTCGACCACATGATCACCGGCGAGGCCGCGGCCCACGGCCTGGGTGCGGTCTCCCTTCGCTACTTCAACGTGGCGGGCGCCTACGGCGAGTACGGCGAGCGCCACGACCCCGAGTCGCACCTGATCCCGCTCGTCCTCCAGGTCGCACAGGGCAAGCGCGAGGCGATCAGCGTCTTCGGCGACGACTACCCGACCCCGGACGGCACGTGCGTGCGCGACTACATCCACGTCGCGGACCTCGCGCAGGCGCACCTCCTCGCCGTCGAGGCGGCCACCTCCGGCGAGCACCTGATCTGCAACCTCGGCAACGGAAACGGTTTCTCCGTGCGCGAGGTCATCGAGACCGTCCGCCAGGTCACCGGGCACCCGATCCCGGAGGTCACGGCCCCGCGCCGCGGCGGCGACCCGGCGGTCCTCGTCGCGTCGGCGGCCACCGCGCGGGAGCGGCTCGGCTGGAATCCGTCCCGCGCGGACCTCGCGGGCATCGTCGCCGACGCATGGGCGTTCGCCCAGCGCTGAGCAGGGGTTGAAGGGGAAAACTGATGGACGTAGCGGGCCAGTTCACCGAGCTGTACGGGTACGAGCCGGACGGGGTCTGGTCGGCTCCCGGCCGGGTCAACCTGATCGGTGAGTACACGGACTTCAACGAGGGCTTCGTGATGCCGCTCGCCCTGCCGCACACCGCGGTGGCGGCGGTGGCCCGCCGCTCCGACGGCATCCTGCGGCTCCACTCGGCGGACATCGACGCCCCGGTCGCCGAACTGCGCGTCGACGACCTCACCCCCCTTTCGAAATACGGGCAGGGCGGCTGGGCCGCCTACCCGGCGGGCGTGGTGTGGGCGCTGCGGGACGCGGGCCACGAGGTCTCCGGCGGCGCGGACATCCACCTCGCGTCGACCGTGCCGACCGGGGCGGGCCTCTCCTCGTCGGCGGCCCTCGAGGTCGTCACGGCCTTCGCCCTGAACGACCTGTACGAACTCGGCCTCGACGCAGCCCGGTTGGCGGTCCTGTCCCAGCGCGCCGAGAACGCCTTCGTCGGCGTGCCGTGCGGCGTGATGGACCAGATGGCATCCGCGTGCGCCACCGAAGGCCACGCCCTGCACCTGGACTGCCGTGACCTGACGACCCGGCAGGTCCCCTTCGACCTCGCCGCACAGGGCCTGCAACTGCTCGTCGTCGACACCCGCGTCAAGCACGAACTGGGCGACGGGGCGTACGCCGAGCGGCGGGCGGGCTGCGAGGAGGGCGCGCGCATCCTCGGCGTATCCCACCTGCGGGACGTCCCGTACGCGGAACTCCCCGCCGCCCTCGCCAAGTTGGCGGACGCCGACGAGAAGATCAGCCGCTACGTACGCCACATCGTCTCGGACGACCACCGGGTGGAGCAGGTCATCGGCCTGCTCGACGCGGGCGACGTCCGCGCGATCGGCCCCGTCCTGACCGCGGGGCACGCGTCGCTGCGGGACGATCTGCGCATCTCCTGCGAGGAGTTGGACCTGGTGGTGGCCACCGCGAACGCGGCGGGCGCGATCGGCTCCCGGATGACGGGCGGCGGCTTCGGCGGCTCGGTGATCGTCCTGGTGGAGGAGGTCGACGCGGAGCCGGTGACGAAGTCGGTCCTGGAGGCGTTCACCGCTGCGGGCTACACGGCCCCGCGGGTCTTCCCCGCGGTGCCTTCGGCGGGGGCGCGGCGCCTGGCGTGAACCGGCCCGGCCGCGATCAGGCCAGTCTCTTCGTCAGGGTGAACTCCTTGGCGCCCGGAGGGTAGTCCGGGATGACCGAAACCACCTCGTAGCCCTGGTCGCGGTAGAAGCCGGGCGCCTGGAAGTCCCAGGTCTCCACGCGGGAGTTGAGACAGTTCCGGTCATCCCTGGCGATGCGTTCCGCCTCCGCGAGCAGTCGTCCGCCCAGGCCCGCGCCCTGGTGGGCCTCGCTGACCCAGAGATGGTTCACGTGGAGCCAGCGGCCCCAGGTGTGCCCTGCGAGGCCGCCCACCAGACCCCCCGTGCGCTCCAACAGCCATACGGCCAGCGGTGATTCGCGGTCCTGCGGGGTGCCGCGCAGGGAGCGGATCACCGGCGATGCCGCAGCGTTGGACGCCTGGAGGCCGGCGAGAAGAAGAGCGGACCGCTCCTTGTCGACTCCTGTCTCAATACGAAACATACGGCTCACCATAAACGCGCTGGCCAGTCAGTTCTGTAAATTACCTTCCGCTCCTGCCGTGCGGCCCTACTCTGAGTGGCAGTGCCGGTGGGGGCCGGCACTGATCAGGGGGCGAGACAGTCGGGTACGACGCCCGGCGATGGGGGTAGCAGTTACAGCGCGGCGGCGGCCGGGCGACTGCGGCGACCCCCGTCCCGGGTGTCGTACCCGTACCGTACGCGTCCTCCGACGATGGGGTATCCCCTGCTCTTCGAGGAGAGCCTGGGGGAGGGGGTTTCAGTGGTTCGTATCCGAGTCCTGGTCGTCGACGACCATCGCATCTTCGCCGAGTCGCTCGCGGCGGCACTGGCGGCGGAGCCCGACGTCGACGTGTCCGCGGCGGGCAGCGGCCCGGCCGCACTGCGCTGCCTGGAGCGGGCGATAGCCGAGGGGCGCAGATACGACGTGCTGCTCGTCGACGCCGACCTGGGCGCGTCCGCGAGCGCCGTGCAGGGCGTCAGGCCCGCGCCTTCCGTGCAGGAGGGCAACGCCGACGGCCTGGTGGACGGCATTTCCCTGGTGGCCGGGGTCCGTTCGGGCCAGCCCATGGTCCGCACGGTCGTGCTCGCCGAGAAGGACGACCCGCGCCGGGCCGCCCTCGCGTTGCAGGCCGGTGCCTCCGGCTGGGTCGCCAAGGACTGCTCGCTGTCCCGGCTCCTTACGGTCATACGGGGCGTGCTGCGGGAGGAGACCCATCTGCCGCCCGCGCTGCTCACCGGCGTCCTGCGCGAGCTGACCGCGGCCCGCAAGCACCGCACGGAATCCGAGCGCCTGGTGGAGTCCCTGACCCCGCGCGAGCGCGAGGTGCTGCGCTGCATGGTGGCGGGCCTCGGCCGGAAGGCGGTGGCCGAGCGGCTGTTCCTCTCCCCGCACACCGTGCGTACGCACATGCAGAACGTCCTTGGAAAGCTGGGCGTCCACTCCACGCTCGCGGCCGTCGCCCTTGCCCGCAGGGCCGGGGTCGGTCCGGTCGACCTAGCCGGGGATGTTGTCGAACGGGGCGGTCAACTGGCGTAGCAACGCCGCCAGTTCGCCGCGCTGTCCGCGTGACAGCTCGGCGAGGATCGCCCGCTCCTGCTTGAGGAGGCCGGCGAGGGCCTGGTCCGCGCGGTCCCGGCCCTCGCCGGTCAGCCGCACGAGCACGCCCCGCCGGTCGCTGGGATCCGGCAGCCGCTCGACGAGTCCCTTCTTCGCGAGCCGGTCGATGCGGTTGGTCATCGTGCCGGACGTCACCAGGGTCTGGGTGAGGAGCTGTCCGGGGGAGAGCTGGTACGGCGAGCCCGCGCGCCGCAGCGACGTCAGCACGTCGAACTCCCACGGCTCCAGATTGTGCTCCGAGAACGCGAGCCGACGGGCCCTGTCGAGATGCCGCGCGAGCCTGCTGACGCGACTGAGCACCTCGAGTGGTTCCACGTCGAGGTCGGGGCGCTCCCGGCGCCATGCTGCGACCAGACGGTCGACCTCGTCCTCCATGACGATCAGTGTAGGGGGTCTGTCGACATGAAGTCTCTTGACGTCAAGATACTTCGGGGTCGAGGATGGTCGGGCGGCGTCCGGACGGCGCTGTCGTACCGCGTTTCGAGGAGGTCCCTCTCCATGACTGCCGCCCCCACTCCCACCTGGGACCCCGGCCAGTACCTGCGTCACTCCGGCCACCGGGCCCGCCCCTTCGTGGACCTCCTGGCCCGCGTTCCCGAACTCCCCGCCGCGAAGGGGCGCCCGCCGCGCATCGCGGACCTGGGCTGCGGCCCCGGCAACGTCACCCGGCTCCTGGCCGAGCGCTGGCCCGCCGCGCACATCACCGGCTTCGACAACTCCGGGGAGATGCTGGAGCAGGCCGGGCGCCTCGCGGGGCCCACCTCCGGCGGCGGGCGCCTGGACTTCGCCGCGGCGGACGCGTCGCAATGGGCGCCGCCGGCCGGGACGTACGACCTGATCCTGTCCAACGCGACGCTCCAGTGGGTGCCGGGCCACGCGGACTCCTTCCCCGCCTGGGTGGCGGCGCTGGCTCCCGGCGGGACGTTCGCCTTCCAGGTGCCCGGCAACTTCGACGCCCCCAGCCACGTCCTGATGCGGGAGCTGAGCGAGTCCGAGCGGTGGCGGGACCGGCTCGGCGGGCGGCTGCGGCACGCGGACGCGGTGCTCTCGCCCGCGGCCTATCTGGAGCGGCTTGTCGCTGCGGGTTGCGAGGTGGATGCGTGGGAGACGACGTACCTCCATCTCCTGGAGGGGGAGGACCCGGTACTCGACTGGGTCAAGGGCACGGGCCTGCGGCCGGTCCTGACGGCCCTCGCGGACGACGAGGCGGCGCGGGAGGCGTTCCTGTGCGAGTACCGGGAGCTGCTGCGCAAGGCGTACCCCGCGACCGCCGCCGGAACGGTCTTCCCCTTCCGCCGGGTGTTCGCCGTGGCACGCAGGGCGGGCTGAGCCCGTGCTGACCGGCATCGACCACGTCCAGCTGGCCGCGCCGCCGGGCAGCGAGCCGCGGCTGCGGGCCTTCTACTGCGGGGTGCTCGGCATGACGGAGATCCCCAAGCCGGGCGAGCTCGCCGCGCGGGGCGGGTGCTGGTTCGCGACGGGTGCCGTACAGCTGCACCTGGGCATCGAGGCGGACTTCCGCCCCGCGAGGAAGGCGCACCCGGGCCTGCGGGTCCGGGACATCTCCGCGTACGCGGACCGCCTGACCTCCCGGGGCACCCCCGTGACCTGGGACGACGCCCTGCCGGGACACCGCCGCTTCTACGCGGACGACCCGGTGGGCAACCGCCTGGAGTTCCTCGAACCGCAGGCAGCCGCTAGCTGTATTGATCACGAGCGTTGTTAACACCGTCCGGGCTTGATCATGGCGAAGACCTCCGGTGTGGTGGAGCTGTCTAGGAC